>JAZUJV010000027.1:0-4237 GCA_045642945.1 Eubacteriales bacterium
ATTGTTTTCCGCCCCGTCGCTTCGGCTGTCGTAGGGCCAGCAAGTCGGCATCCCGACGAAATCCCCGCGCGCGTTCACCCCGAAAAGCGGCATCCACCCTTCGGTTTTATCGTTTATCTCGATGAATACCCCCGCGCCGTAAACGCTTACGCGGTGTTCCATCCCGAGTATGTCAAGATTCCACCCGACTATCGTCTTTTCGCGGTTTGATACGATACTGGTACACATACTTGCGTTTTCCTACTTCAACTGTTCTTTTATTGCTGTTGCTATCTCATAAGCGAGGTTGACCGGAACTGCATTTCCAATCATTTTATAACCGTCATTAACATCGGTATAAAAGAACTGGAAATCATCGGGGAAGCCTTGAACTCTTGCTACCTCTCTAACGCTCATACGCCGATAGAGGTTTTCTTTACCTTCAACGAATCGGCAATCATTTTTACTTACTTTGACCATTTTGGGCGCGCTTGGATGTAATTGACATTGCCTTCCAGATGCTTGCACGGTAAATGCCTGTTCATCCCATGCCTTAACCCTATTTCTGCTCATAAATATAGTCGAGTAACTACCGATGAAATACTCGTTATTGTTGATTGCATTGGGATTATGCTTATTCCGTGGAAGCGCGGGGACTGCCGTATATTGCAAGTCCCAAATAATATCTCGAAGCGTGAGTTTCTTTTTATCGTCTTCTGTTGAGCCCTTGGGAAATTTGAAACTAATTCCGAGGTCTTTGCGAAAACCTATGTAAAATACTCTCTTTCTCTCTTCGGCAACGCCGTAATCCTTGGCGTTTACAAGCGTGAGGCTGACATCATATCCCGCATCGTCAAACATCTTCAATATGTTTTGGACTGCGGTGTTATGGCGGTCGGCGAGCATTCCCGAAACATTCTCCGCGAGGAAAAATTTCGGTTTAAAATCTTTCAATATTCTGATGTATTCATAGAAGAGTTGCCCTCTTGCATCTTCAATGCCTGTGCGGTTTCCCGCCTCGCTCCAAGATTGGCAGGGAGGTCCTCCGATAATTCCGTCTACTTCACCACCGGTGAAAGCGCTGATGTCTTCTTTGGTTACATGTCTCACATCGCCTTCAAGGAGATGCGTGTTTGGATGATTTGCTTTGAAGGTTTTCCAAATTGTTTTGTCAAATTCATTGGCAACGGGAATATCAAATCCCGCCTTTTCAAAGCCCAAATCCAAACCACCGCAACCGCTGAACAAACTAATGATTTTCATTCTAATCTCCCTAAATGTCGTATGTGATTAACTTTGCTCTGACGAGTTGTGCGGGATTATCGGGATTGCGAATTTCGACATCTGTAATTGCAAACCCCTCAATCTGCAATTCGGTGATAAGATTCGTGTTAGTGAACGTGTTCCACTTTTGTTCATTTATTAAGCACATAAAGGTAAATTCTTTGCTTAGGTCTCTTTCATAGACATAATTGAACACCGACCACGGATTACTGATGCCCCACATTCCTCTTACTCGCAGATAAGTGATTCCGAGAGGGTCGACTTTATTGACGTGTCCCAGTTCTTTCGTTTCTTCGAAATCAATTCCTTGAATTGCTTCAACTCCGTGCTTGATTGTGTTCTTGATGCGTAGATAACATTCTTCGCTGGCACAATAATCCAAGCCATATACCATTGACAGATGCTTGATTTTTCTTTCATCGACAACACCAACGGCATATATTATATCTTTCTCGTCCCATTGTTCAGCGTTTCTGCAAGCTGCGTTTATCATCGGGTTTGACGCTTTTAGCGTATGTTTTGGATAACTGGAATTAAGTGCAAGAGATGAAGTATTTGACTCTATCTTCTTTACTTCAATCGCGTCTCCGTTTCGCATCATACAGTCTGGCGGGTTGTTTGAGTTTCCGAGATACGAAAATACTTGGCTGTGAATTCTATTTCTCTCAATGTTCTTACAAGTAAACGTGTTTGCAAAAAGGTCTTTGATGTATTCTTCAAAAGCATCGCCCATATTATTTGCGCGGTTTCTTACATGGTAATATTCTGCAAGTTCAAGCACGGCGTTTTGCGTTAAGTTGAATATCGCGTCAATAATGTTGCTCATATTTAAACTCCTTGTTATTGGGTGTTATTTTTCCGTGTTAGAGACATTATCTCCGTTTTATATCTCATCCCAAAACCCCTTGGATTCGGGATAAAGCGAAATCATTTTTTCTTTTCCGAACATCTCGAAGCCGTCATAGGTGAATCTCGGAACGGTTATACAGGTAACGAAAGCGCCGTCCCGACTTTCTTTTTTCATTCTCGAGGCGAAAATCTCGCCGCTTTTGAAAAATACGAAAGGCGTCGCCTTTTCCGAAGTCCCGAGAAGAAGCTTTTTTAATTCTCCGCCTTTCGAAAAAGACCAAATCTCTATGTCCTCGCCGGCGTTGTGGCACCAGTATTCGTCGCAGTCAATCCTGTGGAATTCGGTCCTTTCGCCCGGCGCGACGTAATAGAATATGCTGCCCGAATCGGCACGCCCCTCTTTTTCGGAAATATAATGCTTTTCGACGAATACGCCGTTTTCAACGTGCCGCTCCGTCGTGTATCTTTTAATAAGCTCCTCGGCTCTCATAAAACACCTCGTCAGTTTTTAGTAAGCAAACAAACGGTTTCTATATGCCCCGTCCTCGGAAACAAATCAAACGGAAACGCTTCGCTCGGCGTGTATCCGCTCTCCGCGAAAATCTTTATGTCCCTCGCGAGCGTCGCGGGGTCGCATGAGATATAGACGACCTTTTCGGGCGCCGCCGCGACGACGGTTTTTATAACGTTTTCGTCAAGTCCCTTTCTCGGCGGGTCGACGATGATAATATCCGGCTTGCCGAACTTTTTATTGCATTCCTCCACGCCGACGGATGCGTCGCCGCAGACGAAAAGCGTGTTTTCCTCGCTTCTGCCGTTGCTTTTCGCGTTTTGAATCGCGTTTTCGACGGCGGGCGCGATGATTTCCACTCCGCAAAGCTTGTCGTTTTCGGAGGCGACCGAAAGCCCGACCGTCCCGACGCCGCAGTAAAGGTCGAGAATAACGCTCCCGTCCTTCGCGTCCGCGAGCCCCTTCGCCTTGTTATAAAGCTTTTCCGCCATATCCGCGTTGACCTGATAAAAAGCGCGCGGCGAAAGCTCGAATTTCTTTCCGCAAAGCTCGTCGGTAATGGTGTCTTCGCCGATTATTTTCTCGGTTTTCTCGCCGAAAATGACGTTCCCGAAATCGCGGTTGTAGTTAAGATGAACGCCGATGACCTCGCCGAATTTATCGAAAACCGCTTCGCAAAGTTTTTCAAGCTCTTTGTTCTTTTTCGTTACGACAAGGCACAAAAGGATCTCTCCGCGCCGATTTTTTCTCATCACGGCGTGCCGTAAGATCCCGTCGCGTTTTATCTCGTCGTATGCTTTTATATTAAGTTTATCTGCTTCCTCGGCGCAAAAAGCCGCGATTTTCGTAAAGATACCGCCTTGTAGCGGGCAGTCCCCGTGCTCGATTATCCTGTGCGACCTCTTGGCGTAATATCCGAAAATGCAATTCCCGTTTTCGTCCCGCCCGAAAGGGTATTGGACCTTGTTTCTGTACCTGTTCTCTTCGCCGAAAACGACGTCGCGGACGGGAATATCCGCCCCGCCGATGCGCGTCAGCGCGTCTTTAATAAAACCGCGCTTTATCTCAAGCTCGCTTTTATAATTTATGTGCCGAAAAACGCACCCGCCGCATTTTTTACATACTTCACAGTCGGGTTCTGTCCTGCTTTCCGACGGCTTTTTTATCTCCAGAAGCTTCGCGACCGAGCTGGTTTTAAGCTCTTTTATTATCAAAGCCTCGATAACGTCGCCGACCGCCGTGTCGGGCACGAAAACGACCTTGTTTTCGTTCCTGCCTATGCCGTAGCCGTCGGGCGTAACCGCCGTTATTTCGAGAGTGATCTTATCGTTTTTCATTTTTGACACCCGTCGGCTTCGGAAGCGTGAGTTTTTCTATAAACGGGGTCAGAAGCCCGAGCAGAAGCACCGAGTAATACCCGAATTCCGCTCCCCCGAAAAATTTCCGCGTCAAAAAGATAATGATTCGGTTTAAAGCGCCGAAAATTATTCTTCCGACCTTCGTCGCGGGTACCGTCGAGCCCTCCGCCGATGCGAAAACCGAAAGGAAGACCGCCGCGCCCGATAGAATAAGGCTGTAAGCGTAATAGTTGCTTTCCGCGTCGTCGGAAGGGAA
>JAZUJV010000028.1:0-3949 GCA_045642945.1 Eubacteriales bacterium
ATAAGCTCTCGCGTGATTTCATAAACGCGATTCTTTCCCGCGATGCCGAGAAAATTAACGTTTTGGCACACCCCGAAGCGAAAGATTCCTTCGAAAACGACGAATTTTTCGAAACTCTTACGAAAAACTATCTTATAGAAACAGGCGATACGCTCACTTCGCTTTACGCCACTGGCAAACGCTATTCCGAAAACGAAGCCCTCGGCGGAAAGGTGATAATCTGCGATTTCGTCGCGTTCATCGACGAACTCGCCTACGACGCCTCGGTTACGATATTGCAAAACGACGAATATTACGGCGTCATCGGTTTTTCGATAAACTTCGCCGCGTCCGAAGAGATAAGCGGCTATTATAACGTATCTGAAGAGTGATTATATGGAAATCTCCAAACGCAAAAAAACCACCGACATATTAAAAAAATATCTCGTAATAACCCTCGGCAGTATGATCTACGCCGTCGGTATCGCGCTGTTTCTCGACCCGAACGGGCTCGCCCCCGGCGGTATCTCGGGCATCGCGATAATTTTAAGCACGGTCATCGAAAAGGTCCCCACGGGTACTTGGATACTGATTTTCAATATCCCGATAATGATTCTCGGCTGCTATAAGCTCGGCTTCAGGTTTCTTGTTTCTACGATTTATTCCCTCGTTTTTTCGTCGGTCCTTATCAATATCATGACCGCGAATTTCCCTCCGCTGACCGAAAATCCGCTTCTCGCCTGCGCCGCGGGCGGCGTCCTCGCCTCCGCGGGCTTGGGTATGGTTTTCCGCGCCGGCGCCACTACGGGCGGCACCGACGTAATCGTCAAGCTTCTGCGCCTTAAATTCCGCCATATCCCTACGGGAACGATCTTCCTCGTTACCGACGGGCTCGTCGTTCTCGCCTCGGGCATAGTCTTCAAAAACGTCGATATCGCGCTCTACGCCGGCGTCGCCGTCGTTATCCAGACCGTCGTTTTAAACTCCGTTCTCTACGGCTCCGACGAAGCGAGAATGGTCTATATAATCTCGGATAACGATAAAGTGATAGCCAAACGCTTAATGACCGAGCTCGACGCGGGCGCCACCTTCTTCAACGCCGTCGGCGCCTATACGGGCAACAAAAAGAACGTGCTTATGTGCGCTCTGCGTATGCGCTCGCTTCCGCAGGCTCGCGAAATAGTCCGCGAAGAGGATGCAGACGCGTTTATGATAGTTACAAAAGCCACCAGTATCTTCGGCGAAGGCTTCAAAGACCATAATTCCGAAGACCTATGATAAAAGACCTTCTCTCCTCGCTCACCCCCTATACCACGTCGCTACAAACCGAAAAACTCCCGATATTCCTCTACGGAATGGGCGACGGCGCCGAGAAAATATATAAATATATTTCCTCCTTCGGGATAAAAATAAAAGGTGTCGTCTGCTCCGACGAATTCAAAAGGGAAAAGGAGTTTCTGAATTTTAAAATTCTCTCGCTTTCCGAAGCCGAAAAGCTTTTCGGGCGTCTCTGCCTCGTCGTCTGCTTCGGCCTCGAGGGCGAAAAGACGTCGCTTTTAAAAGAACTTTCCAAAAAACATAAGATAATCTCCCCCAACGTCGCGGTTATCGGCGACGACGCCTGCGACTATGAATATATAAAAGAAAACGCCGAAAGCTTCGAAAAGGTTTTTTCTCTGCTTGCCGACGAAAAGTCGAAAGAAATCTTTGTTTCTCTTATAAAATATAATATCACCGGCGATATTTCCTGCCTCGACGTCGAAAATTCTGACACCGTCCCCGATGGTTATTATGACCACGATAAACGCCATATCGACGTCGGCGCCTACGACGGCGACACCGCGCTCGACTACGCGAAAAACAACAAAAACTATAAAGATATCGTCGCCTTCGAGCCGGATAAGACCACCTATAAAAAGCTCTGCGCCAATATAAAAGACCTCCCCCGCGTCATCCCCGAAAATAAAGCCGTCTGCGATAAAGACGGCTTGATAAAATTCTCTTCCGGCGGCGGAAGAGCGTCGAAGGTCGGCGAAGGCGAAAATATCGAATGCGTAACGATAGATAAATACTGCGGCTTTGAATATATTTCCTCCGCCGGAACTCCCGTCGGAAGCATAAAGATCGACGCCGAGGGAATGGACGAAGCCGTCGTCTGCGGCGCAAAAAACGTCATTTTCGTCTGCAAAAGCGCGCTCTGCGTCTCGGTCTACCACCGCCGCGGCGATATCATCGACCTGCCTCTGTTATTACGTACCTACGATTACAAATATAAATTCTATCTCCGCAAAAAAGAATATTATCCCGCGTGGGACGTCGTTTTATACTGCATACATCAATATTAAAGGAGTAACGCTTATGTTCAAAGAAATCTCCGCCGATACCTTAAAAATTCCCGTTTTCGAAGAGATAGGCAAACGCTGGATGCTCGTCGCCGCCGCCAAAGAAGACGGCACGGTCAACGCTATGACGGCAAGCTGGGGCGCGCTCGGCGTCCTCTGGGGCAAAAACGTCTTTATCTGCTACGTCCGTCCCCAAAGATACACCCACGAATTCACCGAATCAAGCGACTCCATCACTCTCGCTTTCTTCGACGAGCAATATCGGAACGCTTTGAAAATCTGCGGTAGCAAAAGCGGCCGCGACTGCAGCAAGCTCGCCGAATCGGGCTTGACCTATTCCGTAAAAGACGGCAAAACCCTTATAAACGAAGCCTCCCGCCTGATTATCGGCAAAAAACTCTACGCGGGCAAAATCGACCCCGCCTTCTTCTGCGACAAAGAGGTCGATAAATGGTACGAAAACGATTACCATACCGTCTACGTCTGCGAAATCGAAAAAATACTCGAAAAGGAATAAAATAATGATAGCCTCCGCCCTTATAAAAGCCCTTGACGGCGATATATTCGATAATTCTTTTAAAAATCTCTATCCCTCAAAGGATATTTCCGAGCGTAAATCCCGCTTCAAAAAGCTCACCGAAAACTTCCTTTCGCTCTACGGCGATAAAGACGTTTTCCTCTTTTCCGTCCCGGGACGTACCGAGCTTGCGGGCAACCATACCGACCATAACAACGGCCGCGTTCTTGCCGCCGCGGTAGATATAGATATAATCGCCGTCGCCGCGAAAACCGACGAAAATATCGTCAGAATGAAAAGCGAGGGCTACCGCGAGGACGTCGTGGATATTTCCTCTCCGACCCCCGAGGATTGCCGAAAGGGAAGCTCCTCCGCGATAATTTCCGGCATCGCCGATTATTTCGATAAAAACGGCTATAAAAAAGGCGGATTCTGCGCCTATACCACAAGCGAAGTCATGACAGGCTCGGGCCTTTCCTCCTCCGCCGCCTTCGAGGTGATCTGCGCCAAAATTTTCTCGACGTTTTATAACGAAGATAAAGTCAGCGCGATGGAACTCGCCAAAGCGGGACAGTACGCCGAAAACGTCTTTTTCGGTAAACCCTGCGGTTTAATGGACCAAGCTGCCTGCGCTTTCGGCGGCTGCCTCTGGATAGATTTCGAGGATCCGAAAGACCCGAAAACCGAAAATCTCACCCTCGACCTCGCTAAATACGGCTACAAACTCGTGATAGTCAACACGGGCGGCAACCACGCCGATTTGACCGACGATTACGCCTCCATCCCCGCCGAGATGAAAAACGTCGCCGCACTTATGGGCAAGCCGACGCTTCGCTTCTGCGACGAAGTCGATTTCGTCAGCCGCATCTCCTATCTCCGCGCCGTCGTCGGCGACAGAGCCGTTATGCGAGCTTTACATTTCTTCGCCGAAAACAAACGCGTCGATACGATGAAAGACGCTCTTAAACAAGGCGATATATCTACATATTTCGAAAACGTAAAAGCCTCCGGCAGCTCGTCCTTCAAATTCTTACAAAACGTCTATACCGTTTCCAACGTTCAGGAGCAAGGCCTCTCTCTCGCCCTCGCGATATCCGAACGTCTCGGCGTC
>JAZUJV010000029.1:0-6509 GCA_045642945.1 Eubacteriales bacterium
TTCCTAAGTCCCCTTGGCCTCCGACTTATTTTATTTTGGCGCTTTAAAAGTTTTTGCCAACCTTTTTTAAAAAGGCGGCGCGCTTTAAAAGTTTTTCGCTTCCTTTTTTCAAAAAGGAAGGGCGCTTTAAAAGTTTTTGCCGAGCTTTTTTCAAAAAGCGGCGGCGCGGGCTTTGTTATATTGACATCCCGTCTCCGATTGTTTATAATAATTATATCGCCATATCAGCGAATAACTAAATAACGATTTTCAGGAGGATGAACCATGGATTATTCCGACAGAACTACTTTTTCCACCGCCTCGGGCGACAACAACCTTCATTACGTCGTATTGCAGGTAACTTTAAAAGAAAAATTCTTCGGCACAGGCTCCGGTAACCTCACCGAGCTCGAGAACTGCATCAACGCGCAAGCGGCAAAAGGCTACCGCCTCCACACCATCTCCACCTCAAACGGCGGCAGTAAAGGCCTTATGGGCGGCGACCGGATCCAAGCCACGATGGTTTTCGAAAAAATAATCTGACCTCACCTTTTCAAAAACAGACCGTTTTCCGCGGCCTGTTTTTTCGTTTTCTATTTACTTTTTTAAAAACTTTGCTATAATGAATAAGTGATATATTATTGCAAAAAACCGAAAGGAAACCGAAAAATGCTTAAATATCTTCTTCCCGAAGAAGGGAAATTCTATAAAGCGAACCTCCATACCCATACCACCGTCTCCGACGGCCGCGGCACTCCCGAGCAGGTCAAGGAAAGCTATAAATCCGAAGGTTATTCCGTCGTTGCCTTTACCGACCACGACGTTCTTATCCCCCATAACGATCTTACCGACGAAAATTTCGTCGCGTTAAACGGCTTCGAGTTCGCCGTCGGCGAGTTCAATAAGCCTTGGGGCGAAACGAAATGCTGCCATATAAACCTGATAGCCGAGGATGAAAATAACTTTATCCAGCCCGCTTGGCATAGGACCGATTATCTCTATAGCAATAACAAAAACTATCGTGATCAGGTAAAATTTGACGAATCGAAGCCCGATTTTATCCGCTATTATTCCGCCGAATGCGTAAACGACGTCATCCGCCGCGGCAAAGAAGGCGGCTTCTTCGTTACCTATAACCACCCCGTCTGGTCTCTCGAGGGATATGAACAGTACAGCAAATACGAGGGCATGGACGCGATGGAGATCGTCAACTACGGCTGCCTCGTCGAGGGCTACCTCGAAAATAACAACGTCCAGTACGACGAGCTTTTAAGGCAGGGAAAACGTATCTTCTGCATCGCCGCCGACGATAGCCATAACCTGCTCCCGAAGGAAGACCCGAAATGCGACCGCTTCGGCGGATACGTGATGATAAAAGCGCCGAAGCTTACCTATAAAGCGATAATGACGGCGCTCAAAAACGGCGAATTCTACTCCTCCGAAGCGCCCGAAATCTATTCGCTTACATACGATACCGAAACGAAAGAGATATCCGTCAAAACCTCGAAAGCCGCCCGCATCCATTGTGTTACCGACGCGAGAAAGACCCGCTTCGCAGGAAGCCATAACGGCGGTCCGCTCATAACCGAGGCGACCTTCAAGCTCGACGAACACGATAAATACGTCCGTATAGTCGTTACCGACGAACACGGAAAATCCGCTTATACCAACGCTTATTGGGAACTTTAAACCGAAACGGGTGATAAAAATTCTTTACGCCGCGATAATAATCCTCGTTCTTCTCGCCGCCGCGCTCGCGCTGTCCTTCGTCTGCTATAAAATGGCGTTCGTCGTCCCCGACCAGTCGAACGAGGACGTCCATAAAACGCTCTCCGGCTCGCAATACGACGCGCTTAAAAGCGAGATAAACACGCTTATCGACGAAGCGCTCGCTTTGCCCTTCGAGGAAGTGAAAATAACCTCCTTCGATGGCTTAAAGCTTTACGGAAGGCTCTATTTCGTCTCCGAGACCGCCCCCGTCGATATCCTCTTCCACGGATACAAAAGCATGGCGATCCGCGATTTTTCCGGCGGTATGATATCCAATATCGACCGCGGCCATAACGTCATTCTCGTCGACGAACGCGCCCACGGGAAAAGCGAAGGGAAGTGCCTGACCTTCGGCGTGCTCGAAAGGTACGATTGTCTCGAATGGGCGCGCTATGCGTCGCTTCGCTTCCCGAAAAGCGATATTTTCCTCTTCGGGCTCTCGATGGGTGCCACAACGGTGCTTATGGCGTCCGACCTTAATCTCCCCGAAAACGTCGTCGGGATAGTCGCCGACTGCGGCTATTCGACCCCGAAAAAGATAATAAAAAAAGTCATCCGCGAAATGAAACTTCCGCCCGACCTCGCCTATCCGTTCGTCTGGCTCGGCGGACGTATCTTCGGTAACTTTTCGCTCTCCTCTTCCGATTCTCTGCGCTCGCTCAAAAACACAAAGCTTCCCGTCCTGCTGATCCACGGCGACGACGACCGCTTCGTTCCGTACGAAATGAGTCTTGAAAATAAAGAAGCCTGCGCGTCCGAAATCTCTCTTTTAACAGTCAAAAACGCGGGACACGGGCTTTCCTTCCTCGTCGGCAAAGAGGCGTATATCTCTTCCGTCGACGCCTTCTGCGAAAAACATCAAAAACACAAGGAGTAAATAATGGGACTTTTCACAAACGGAAAACAGTATTCTCTCGATAAAGATTCTCCCCAGTATATCGCGACGAAATTCAATAACGCCCGCTCGACCACCATCATCGGCGTCCTTTTCACCGTGATAAATATAATAATCGAGCTCTGCGGCGGAGATACCGAATTTCTCTTCTCGTTCTCCTACCCTTATTATACCTTCGACCTTGCCGATCCCGTCTCTATCGCCGTCTCCGTGCTGATAATCGCGTTTCTCGTCGTCTGCTTCCTGCTTACGAAAAAGAAATGCCCCTATCTGCTTATCGGCGCGTTCGTCGTAGCCCTGCTCGATACGATCTTCTTCTGCTGGGCGGCTTACGAAACCTATCTCTACGTCGGCAATGACGTAACTTTCAGCCTTATCCTCGACGGCGCCTTCCATATCTGGCTCCTCGCCAGCATCACTATCGGCATCTTTTATATCAAAAAATATAAAGCGACTATCCTCGACGGCGGCCTTAACCCCTATATGCCGATAAAACCTGACGAAAAGTACGATTTCTCCGGCGAAAACGAAGAAAAATAAATCTTAAAACCGTGGTATGACGATGAAAAAATCTTCCGAAAAATCCAAAACGGTCTTTTTCCTGCTGCTCGCGGTTTTCGCCGCTGTGGTGATAGTCTCGCTCGTCTATGTCTTCGCGTTTGACCGCGAAGCGCTGCCGCACGCCTTCTTCACCGATCTGTTCGTGCTTGTCGCCGAGTCGCTCGTTCTAATGGGAATAAGCTTAAAAAGGTCGCTTGCCGAAACGCTTTATTCGTATAAAAACATTCTTCTTGTCGGCGGAATACTCTTTTTTACCGTGCTTGCCGCGGTGCTTCTTAAAAACTTTATCGTCTCCGCTTTCGCGAAAAACGTTACGGTAGCCGATATCTACTCGAACATTCTCGCCTTCCCGAAACGCTTTTCGTTCTACGCCGTTTTCCCGCTTTCCGCTATCTCGATAGCGCTGTTTATAAGCAACGTTTCGCTCATAAAACACGAAGGCTTCCGGATGAAAAATCTCTTTTCGGTCTTCATCGCCGCCTTCTACCTCGGCGGCACCGCGCTTATCTATATCCTTTCGGATATTTTCGAGAAAAATGTGCTTATCCCGAACGGGCTTAACGAACGCCCGCTCTTCGCGGCGATAAATACCTGCCTGCCGCTCTTTCTGCTGCTTTTGATCTGCTATTTCGAGTGCATCCTCGTCGGAACGGCGGTCATGGGCTACGCCGCCGCGAAACAGAAACCCGCCTACGATAAGGATTTTATAATAATCCTCGGCTGCCGAATCGACAAAAAAGGCGGACTTCTCCCGCTTTTGCGCCAGCGCGTCAACCGCGCCGTAAAATACGCGTGGGACCAGGAGATCGCCTCCGGCAAACCGCTCAAATACGTTCCCTCGGGCGGACAAAGCTATGGCGAAGTGATAAGCGAGGGCTCGGCAATGGAGCTCTATCTGCTCTCCCACGGCGCCGAACAGGATGAGGTCTACGCCGAAAAACAGTCCAAAAACACCTACGAGAATATGCTTTTCTCCAAAAAGATAATAGATTCTTTAAAGCCCGACGCGAAAATCGCCTTCGCGACCACGAATTACCACATGCTTCGCAGCGGCATCCTTGCTCAAAAAGTAGGCATCGACGCCGAGGGCATCGCCAGCAAAACCAAATGGTATTTCTGGCCTAACGGCTTTCTCCGCGAGTTCGTCGGCATACTCGATATGAACCGAAAAGCCCATTATATCGCCGCGGCGGTCATCGCTCTGCTCTGCCTCGCCGTCGGGATGATCGAGTTTTTCGGGATATTAGCTTGAAAATAATGTGAAAAGAGGAATGTATTATGGATTTTTCGGCAATAAAATCAAATCTCGAATCCCTCGGCTACAAGGTTACCTGCTTCGAGACGAAAGAGCAGGCGTCGGACTATATAAACTCCCGAGTCGACGGCAAAACCATCGGCTTCGGCGGCAGCGTAACGCTTGCCGAAATGGGACTTTTCGATTCTCTCTCGAAGCATAACAAGACGGTATGGCATTGGACCGACGCCGAGACCCGCGATAAGGTCTTACATGAGGCGATGAACGCCGAAATATATTTCTCCTCCGTCAACGGCATCGCCGAAACGGGCGAAATCGTCAATATCGACGGTCATTGCAACCGTATCGCCTCCACTCTCTACGGCCACGAAAAAGTCTATTTCGTCGTCGGCAGAAACAAAATTGCCCCCGATTACGAAAAAGCCCTTTTCCGCGCGCGCAATGTCGCCGCGCCCAAAAACGCCCAAAGACTTAAAAAGAACACCCCCTGCGCCGTAAACGCCGACAAATGCTATAACTGTAAGAGCAAAGAGCGCATCTGCCGCGCCTTGACGGTCTTCTGGGAAAAACCCATCTCTTCCGAATACGAAATAATCTTAATAAACGAAGACCTCGGCTTTTAGTTCGGAGGCGGAAAAATGACCTATATCGAGCTGTATACCCGTACCGCGATAGAAAATATCTGTTCGAGCATCATTTCGCCGCCCGACCGCGTCGTTTTGGTCGGCGACGATAAAAAGAAAGTTTCCCGCGCCGCTGCCGTCTATAAGGATATTCTCAAAAAACGCGGCTACGACGTCGAATTTATCTGCAAAACCGCGAGCAAAAACAATATGCAAAGCGTCGTCAGACTGCTTTCCGATATAATCGAGACCTACGACGACTGCGTTTTCGATATCGACGGCGGTTACGATATCTTTCTCGTCGCGGCGGGCATCGTCGCCGAACGATATAAAGATAAAAACATCCAGCTCCACCGCTTCAACGTCATCGGAAATAGGCTTATCGACTGCGACGGCGACGGTAACCTGATAAGCTCCGTCGAGCCGCCCGAGATAACCGTGCGCGAAAACGTCCGCGTCTACGGCGGCGATATCGTCGGCAACGGAAGCGGGGAAGAGGATTGGAACTGGACGGAAGATTTTAAAAAAGATATCGACCTTATGTGGAATATCTGTAAGAAAAATCCTTCCCGCTGGAACAGCCAGATAAACCTTTTCGGCGCCGCCTGCCAGCTCACCGAAGACCCCCTTACCGTTCAGTCTCCGCTGAAATCCGTCAAAAGCCTGCTCCGTCAGGATGGCGAAAACTACGTCTTTGCCGACAATATCTATTCATCCCTCTGCGCCGCGGGGATGATAACCGAATACTCCTGCGGCGAGACCTTGCGCGTTACCTTTAAAAACAAACAGGTTATGCACTGTCTCACCAAAGCCGGTCAGGTGCTCGAAATGAAAATAACCCTCACCGCGAAACGCGTCATCGAAAACGGAAAGCCCTTCTACTGCGACGTCGTCAACGGCGTGAGAATAGATTGGGACGGCGTCTATTCAGGCGGCCAGAACACCGAAAACGAAATCGACGTCCTCGCCATGCACGGTATGCGCCCCGTCTTTATCTCCTGCAAAAACGGTAAAGTCGAGACCGAAGAGCTCTATAAGCTCAACTCCGTCGCCTCAAGCTTCGGCGGCAAATACGCCAAAAAGATACTCATCGCCACCGCGCTGAAATATAATAAAAAGCCCAACCCCGAAAGCATCCGCGCCCGCGCCGCCGATATGGGGATTAGACTTGTCGAAAACGTAGCCTTCCTCGACGATAAAGAGCTCGAAAAACTCGTTAGATCCTTTGCGATATAACAGCCGCATTTAAAATGGCGCAGACCGCACAAAAAGAAAAAATTCTTGTCAGCGAAAAGTCCCTGCCGCTTTTTCGGTAGATTTTTCGGCTTCCGCCAAAAAATCATCGATTGTATTTTTTGTGCTATGAACGAAAACCTTCGACTGCCGTAGATTACTACGTCGACGCTCGGTTTTCGTCCATTCTGCA
>JAZUJV010000030.1:0-4285 GCA_045642945.1 Eubacteriales bacterium
TTTCCGACACTGCGGCAATCGAAATCGCTTCCAATGCTGCTGATTTCGTGCTGACACTTGACGGGAAGAACTACGTCAAAGTCAACGCTAACGAATACGACGGTATCGTTTTCAACGGAACGGCTGACGTTATATTCCGCGGCTACGGTGAACTCTGCGTGGCCTCTACGCGTAACGCCATATATGCGGCAGGAAAAATCTCGTTTGCCCAATCCTGCGATATAATCGCCGAAGGCACGCTGTGCGGTATATACGCCGCAAAAGGATTGCAATTAACCTATAACAATAAAGTTTATGCTTACGGCGAAAGCGGCGAATACGGCGCCGTATCCTGGGGCGAAAACGGTTTGACTTGCGATTTCGATATGGCCGTTTATTGCTCGGCGGATTTTAAAGCGGATGAATCCGGCCTTGTATCGATAGATTATTTCGATGACCTCGGATGCTATAAGATTGACGGCAAAATCGCCAAGTCGGTAAAAATTACCGCGGCGACAAGCGATGAGGGACATAGTCTCCGCGTTTTGCGCGGCAATATAAAAGCGGCTTCCGGCTACGAGTGGGACGAAACAGACAGTAATAAGCTTATTATCACCGAAAGCGGCCTTTCGGTTTACGGCTCGACTAATTGTGAATATATCGAGGTCGCCGAAGAAATAACCGAGCTTACGCTTAAAAATGCCTTCTTTACGCTGTCGGAAAAGACCGCGATTACGTTTAACGGCGATACCAAACTGATATTTGAAGGCAACAATAATATAAACGTCCAGTCAAAAAAGAAAGACGCGATGTCCTTTAAGAAATCCGGCGAGCTTGCCGGTGAAGGGCAACTGCGCGTTACGTCCGGCGCGATAGCCATAAAAGCAATCGGAGATTTTACCGTATCCGCGTCCGGTTCAATTTACGCTACCGGAGGTTCGTATTCGATTTTCTGTAACGAAGTTCTTCATTTCTGCGATACGGTATATAAGCTTTCCTTATTCTCCGTTGACGAAACTACCTACGGTACGGCATACGCGACGAGGATAACGAGAGACGACGGCATTATCTTTAAGGGTTCGAAAGAGATTACCTCCAATGAAAGCAAAATCACCGAGGACGCCGAATTTTCCGATTATAATCATTATATTGCGATTGACGATGTTCCCGCTATGTCGGTTCTTGTATTTCCTCCTCACAAACTCACCGTTACGAAAAACGGCGAATCCGCCGAAGAAGGTACCGATTATATCTGGGAAAATTATGATAAACTCGTAATTCTCCAAAGCGGTCTTACCGTTTCCGGCACTACCGAAAGAGAATATATATTTGTCGACGAATCCGCTGGAGATTTGATGGTTGACGGTCTTACCTTATCTCTTCCCGATATAGATGACGACGCGATATCGTTTGGCGGTAACAACGTTGAATTGATATTAAAAGGGAACAACGTTATCAATATTGATGCGGCTTACAGCGGCGGAATCAATTTCTTCGGAAACGGCAAAATTTCCGGAAGCGGCGATTTGATGGTTACCAGCCGAAGCAACCACGGTATAAGAAGCGACGGAACTCTTACCGTTTCGGCGTCCGGTGATATCGTAACCGAAGGAAAGTTCGGCTTCTATGTAAGCGATTTGATAATCGAGGATACCGCTTGCAGCGTGCTTGCTTACAGCAATCCCCAAAGCTCTTGGGGCGCGGTCTATTGCCGTAAAGACTTTACAGTCGCTGATTCTATATACGTTTTCGGCTCTGAAGAATACGTCATGAATGAATCCGAAATAACAGGTGCCGTAACGCACGATACGGAATACGGTTGGTTAAAAGTCGGCGACAATTACGCCAAGTCTGTCTATATTGCTTCGAAAAATAAATTCGTCCTTGGCGACTTCGACGGTAACGGAGAATTTACTTCCGACGATCTTATATACGCTTCTCAGCTTTACGCTGAAATAATTACCGCGACCGATAAACAACTCGAAGCCGTCGACGTTGACGGCGACGGCAAGTTCACCGCTGATGACCTTATCTATATGTGCCAATACTACGCTGAAATAATTTCAGTTTGGCCCGCGGAAACAAAATAACCTAACTATATGGAACTTAATACAAATCTGCCTTTTACCGAAAGCCCCTTCGATATCCCGCTGTCTTATAAAATAAACGGCGTCGAATACCACGGAATACCCGATGCTTTTTCTCCGAAAATCAAGCGAGCTTCAATAGATCCGAATATTACCCGTTTCGTCTTTTCGGGTGAAAGCCCTGACGGCGTCGCCGTGTCTGCCGAAGCGCTTTGCTACGGTGATTATCCCGTGATCGAATGGATAGCGTATTTTTCCAACGCGAAAAGCGAAAATACGCCGATAATATCCGATATACGCATCACCGCGCATATAAAAGGAAATAATCCCGTTTTATATCATTCAAACGGCGACGATCTTACCGAGGATGGGTACGAAACGTTCAAAACTCCTATAACCGACAAGGTTTCGATTTGCTCCGAAAACGGTCTTCCGAACTATAAAGCTTTCCCGTATATGCGCCTTTGCTTTGACGAACGCTTTATAAATATCGCTCTCGGATGGGGCGGCGATTGGTGCGCTTCTTACGCTAAAAATGAAAACGGTGTCGCCGTTTCAATAGGGCAGAAGCGCTGCCGTTTTACGATTTATCCGGGCGAAACCATGCGAACTCCACGCGTTACCTTTATGGCGGCGGGTGAAAGCGAAGATAATGCCCGAAATCTTTGGAGAAAATGGTATTTCGACTATATTCTTCCGAAAGAAAACGGGAAAAACGTTCCTCCGAAAATGTGTATGCACGTTGCCGGTGTCGGCGGCGTGGAATTCACAGGCGCGACTACCGAAGTTCAGCTTGAGGGACTTCGGAATTATATAGGCGCAGGATTAAAGCCCGATGTCTGGTGGATGGATGCGGGCTGGTACAAATGCGACCACAAATGGTATGAAACCGTCGGTACTTGGGATTGCGATATAGACCGTTTCCCGAACGGAATGGGCGAGATAGGGAACTTCTGCGAAGATAACGGAATACAGTTCCTTACCTGGTTCGAGCCCGAACGCGTCAGAAAAGACACCTATATTTTCAAAGAGCATCCCGAGTGGCTTCTAAAATGTTCAGGCTCGGAGAATTACCTATTCAACCTCGGAAATCCCGACGCGCGAAAATGGATATCTGAATATATCAATAAAAGAATCGACGAATACCATATCCATATCTACCGCCAGGACTTCAATTTCGAGCCGCTCCCGTTTTGGATACAAAACGAAACGGAAGACAGAATAGGAGCGATGGAAAACCTCTATGTCCAAGGTTATCTTGCCTATTGGGATTCGCTCGTCGAAAAACATCCATATCTCCTGATAGATTCCTGCGCCGGAGGCGGCAGGCGAAACGATCTTGATACTATGCGCCGCGCCGTAACGCTCCACTATACCGACATAGGCTACGGAAATCATCCAATCAAACAGAAACAGCACCGCCTTATGTTCGAATGGATTCCTTATTTCCGCGCGCATAACAAAAACTGGGATAACCCCGACGGCACGTACGGAAATACGAATCGCGGCGGCGACGAGTTTTCGTTCCATAACGCTCTTACTCCCGCGCTCACAAATACGCTGTTTTATAAAGACAGCGAGGAGAAATTCGCCGTTTCACGTAAAATGGTCCCGATATGGCGGCGTGCTGCCGAAATTGAATTACGCGGCGATTATTACCCGCTCACCGAATGTAAAAAGGATGCCCGTGATTGGTTTGCCATGCAGTTCGACGATAAAGGAAAAGGCGACGGCTTCGTGCAGGTAATTCATAACGTTCTCGTTGAAGAAGATACGTATATCCTGAAAATGAAAGCCGTAAATCGCGATGAAAAATATCGCTTTGAGAATATGGAAAGCGGGGAAGTAATGAAATTTTCCGGCGAAAGTCTGCTAAAAGGTATACCGTTAAAACTCGGTCCGCGAAGCGGGCAAATCTGGTTCTACCGAATAAAAAAATAAATGCAAAAGCGAGGGCGGATGACCCTCGCTTTTACTGTTTATTCCGAAAAATCAAAAATCAAAATAATAAGGAAGAATAAATTCTTTTGACCCTTCATACGCAGGTATGACCTTTTTTAAGCTCGGAAGACGACGCCATACGTAGTTACCGTGATCCATGTCGTCAAAGCGCATGTCATATCCATCCATAACCGGATAAAGCACAAGTTTTGGTTGACAGAATGTGTAAAATTCATCAGTTGCACCGTGATATCCGTGATGTGCGGTCTGTAGGATAT
>JAZUJV010000031.1:0-18859 GCA_045642945.1 Eubacteriales bacterium
ACTTCGATAACCATCCCGTCAAGTGTAACGTATATCGGCTATGGTGCGTTCGGCTGCTGTACCGGACTTACTTCGATAACCATCCCGTCAAGCGTAACGGAAATCGGCGATGGCGCGTTCTCCGGCTGTACCGGACTCACTTCGATAACCATCCCGTCAAGTGTAACGTATATCGGCTATGGCGCGTTCTCCGGCTGTACCGGACTTACTTCGATAACCATTCCGTCAAGCGTAACGAGCATCGGCGTACAAGCGTTCTCCGGCTGCACCGGACTCACTTCGATAACCATTCCGTCAAGCGTAACAAGAATCAGCGGAGAAGCGTTCAGGGGTTGTTCGTCTCTTACCGATATTTATTGTGAGGCCGTATCCAAGCCGAGCGGCTGGTATTACAACTGGCTCGACGACTGCAAAGCCAAAGTCCATTGGGGCTATTCTGCTCCGACGGAAACAACCACCGGCGATATCTCCGGCGACGGCAAAGTCAACTCTAAAGACTACGCGCTTCTTAAACGTTATTGCCTCGGCACTTATAAACTCGACGACAACGTCAAATCCGCGGGCGATATAAACAAAGACGGTAAAGTGAATTCCAAAGACTACGCACTTCTCAAACGCGCCTGCCTCGGAACTTACACGATCGAGCAGTAATTTATATAACAAAAAAATCCGAGCCGTTTGGCTCGGATTTTTTTATGTACTTATTAGTGAACGATGACCTTTTCGGTATCTTTATCGAAGATGTGGATACGGGAAGTATCGACTGCGATCTTGATAACGTCGCCCGCTTTAGCGGTGGACTGGGAAGATACGCGGGAGATAAGGGTGGTTTCTTCGCCGATGGTGAGATAGAGATAAATCTCTGCGCCCATAAGTTCGGTAAAGTCAACTTTTGCTTCGATGATGGTGTCTTTGAATTTCTCCATATAAACGGGTTCGTCGTGGAGAAGCTCGGGACGAAGACCGGCGATAACTTCTTTGCCGATGTAATCGCCGAGGTTGGTATCTTCGAATTTTTCGGGATCGATCTTGAACTTGACGTTCTCGAATTCGAGGAAGCAGTCATCCTGTCCTTTGGGTTTGGTGATCTTCGCGTTTACGAAGTTCATCTGAGGAGTTCCGATAAAGCCGGCAACGAAAATGTTGCAGGGGAGATCGTAAAGGTTCTGAGGAGTATCGACCTGCTGGATGATACCGTCTTTCATAACGACTATGCGGGAAGCCATGGTCATAGCTTCTACCTGGGCGTGGGTAACGTAGATAAAGGTTGTCTGGAGCTTCTGATGAAGCTTGGTAAGCTCGGATCTCATGGATGCACGGAGCTTAGCGTCCAAGTTGGAGAGCGGTTCGTCGAGAAGGAATACCTTCGGTTCACGAACGATTGCACGTCCGAGAGCGACACGCTGCTTCTGACCGCCGGAAAGAGCTTTCGGCTTTCTGTCGAGAAGGTGGGTTATATCAAGGATTCTTGCGGCTTCTTCAACTCTGCGTTTGATTTCTTCTTTTCTGACCTTGCGGAGCTTAAGACCGAACGCCATATTGTCGAAAACGGACATATGGGGATAAAGAGCGTAGTTCTGGAAAACCATCGCGATATCTCTGTCTTTAGGAGCAACGTCGTTTACGCGTTTGTTTTCGATGAAGAGTTCACCTTCGGTGATCTCTTCGAGACCGGCGATCATACGTAAGGTAGTGGTTTTGCCGCATCCGGAAGGACCAACGAGGATTACGAATTCCTTGTCTTTGATCTCAAGAGTGAAATCGGAAACAGCGGTAACGCCGCCCGGATATCTCTTGTACATGTGCTTGAATGTTACACTTGCCATTTGAAACCTCCATATGAGGGTTATCCTCATTTTTATCATTTCTATAATATCAAAAAACTTTTACGAATGTAAGTGATTATTTACCCAAATTTTAGCCTCTTGGTTTATCTATTTTGCATAATTATATTAAATCGTGAACAAAACCTTAATTTTTGCTTAAATTTTTCACGAATGTTTCGCCGTCTGCCGACGAGATGTCTCCCGCGATTATCTGCCCGTTTCTGATAAACACCGTAGCGAAAACCTCGCCGTCGTATTCGTAATTATTTACCTTATAAATATAGACCGTGGCGTCCTTGCCGCAGTATCTTTTTAAATTAAGCCCCTGCGAGCGCTGTATGGCGTTGTATTTTTCCATAACGCTGTTGAACTTTTCGGGGATAGTGAAATTAAAAGTCCTCTCCGGAACGCTGTCGACCTCGATTCCGACGCCCGAAAGAAATTCCGCGACGTCGCCTTCGCTCTCGATGTGCCTGAAATCCGTCGTAACCAAAGCTGTGTCCGACGCCGCCGATATGACGGGTATAATGCCTATAAGCCCTATCAAAAGCGCGACGGAAACCGCGGTTACCGCGAAAAACTTTAAACCGGATGCCTTAAAAGTATAAACGAACATAACTGACGCTCCTTATATTTCTTTGTAAATTATATAGGAGCGCCAATAAAATTATTCGTCGTATGACGATATGAATTCTTCGAGTTCTTCGAGCAAAGCGTATTTTTCGTCTATAAGCTTTTCGTGCTCTTCGATAGACTTCTCAAGCTCGGTGAGAAGGGAATAGTTGCTTGCGTTTTCGGGAGAAGAATATTTTGACCGCATATCCGAAAGCTCGTTTTCAAACTTCGATATTTCTTCTTCGGTCGAAGCAAGCTTTGTTTTCGCAGACCTGTATTTGTTTTTCTTCTGCTTTGCTTCCTCGAAACTGTTTTTGCCAATTCCCGCCGCCGGCTTGTCCGAAACGTTTTCAAGCTTCTTTCTCGTTTCGAGATACTCGTCGTAACCGCAGTTCTTGTGGCAAAATCCTTCCGTGAATCCCTGCTTGTCGATTTCGAGTATCGACGTCGCGAGACTCTTGATAAAATATCTGTCGTGCGAAACGCATATAACCGTTCCGTCGTATTCTTTTATCGCTTCTTCAAGCGTTTCGCGCGATTCTATGTCAAGATGGTTCGTCGGCTCGTCGAGTACAAGCAGACTTACGCCGCAGGCTATCATCTTCGCTATCGAAAGTCTCGCTCTTTCGCCGCCCGAAAGCACCGATACGGTTTTAAAAACGTCTTCGCCGTAAAAACCGAACTGCGCGAGCATCGAGCGTATCTGAGTGTTCGTCTTGTCCGAATATACGTTCCATATTTCGTCGATGACTGTATTGTTCTGGTCGAGAAGCTGCTGTTCCTGATCGTAATATCCGATAGTTTGGTTATATCCAAGCTCGAAAACGCCCGATTTTTGTATCTCTCTTCCGGTAAGTATACGCAAAAGCGTTGATTTGCCGCATCCGTTCGCGCCGATAATAAACAGCCTTTCGCCTTTATATAATTCAAAAGAAAGGTTATTGAAAAGCTCGTTCATCGGGTAATACATCGAAAGCCCGCGTACCGATAAAACGTCGTGTCCTTGTGCCGACGAGTCCGCTATCGAAAACCGAATGCCTTTTTCCTTTTCCTTCGGCTTTTCGAGCTTGACCATCTTATCAATGGTTTTCTGCCTGCTTTCCGCGGCGATTATGTTCTTTTCTCTGTTCCATTTGCGCTGGTTTTCGATAAACGCTTCGAGCCTTGCTATTTCTTTTTGCTGAAGATTATAATGCTTTAATTTCGCCTCGTCGAGCGCCTTTTTCTTTTCTCTGTAAGCCGTATAATTTCCCGTGTAAGTCTCCGAAACTCCGTGTGAGATTTCCACCCTTCTGTTCGTAACTTTGTCAAGAAAATATCTGTCGTGCGAGATAATAAGAAAAGTCTTTTTCGATCCGATAATAAAGTTTTCAAGCCATTCGCACGCGGTGTAATCAAGATGGTTCGTCGGCTCGTCGAGAAGTATGATATCCGGAGTTTTAAGTAAAAGCTTCACGAGAAGCAGTTTCGTCTTCTGCCCGCCGCTCTGAAGGTCCGCGCTCTTGCCGAATTCCTCTTCCTTGAATCCGAATTTCATAAGCAGCGAGCGTGTTTTCGCCTTATATTCGTTTCCTCCGAGAAGGTTATATTCCTCGGTTTTCGTTACGTATGATTTTATGACCGATTCGTCGCCGTTTTCCATACGCTCACGAAGCGAATTTATCTCTTCTTCGAGCGCGATAAGCTCGTCAAACGCCGATACAGCCGCTTCGAAGATACTGCATCCGAATCTGTGCGCGTCGTTTATCTGTTCAAGACATCCTATCTCGCTTCCCGCGGCGATATAAACGTTTCCTTTCGTGGCGTCAAGCTTGCCGCGGATGATCGAAAACAAAGTCGATTTTCCGGCGCCGTTTACGCCGATAATGCCGACCTTGTCGCCCGGATTTACCGAAAACGAAACGTTATCAAGTATAATATCCGACCCGTAGGATTTTCCTACGCCGTCGCAAATAACATTGCTCATATCTTTAACCTCAATTATATCTACAATATCATATATAACAAAAAAAGTCAACCGTGCTGAACACGGCTGACGTATAGATATTTGTTTAGTCCGTTGCTGCCATGGGTATTTCGTTTCTGCGGAAAAACAGGCTGATAAGCCAAAGACCGCTTATGGCTACGAGAGTGTAAATTATTCTTGAAAGCATTGCACCCTGACCGCCGAATATCCATGCGACTATATCGAAACTGAACAAACCGATCGAGCCCCAGTTTACGGCTCCGATAATCACAAGCAAAAGCGCGATTCTGTCGATTAACATATTTTTGCCCTCCTCATCGGATATTTTGTGCGTATCAAAAATAAATATTCATTGACAATCAGGTAATTTTTGTTTATTATATCATCGTTGAAAGCGAAGGTGATTTATATGCGAATGAGACCCAAAAAGAATCGCGAAAAACGAATGGAAAAGGTCGATAAACTTTTTATAGAAAAACTCGAAAACGGAAAGGTCGATATCGAAAGCGGCTACGAAACGAAAGGGAAGTTCTTCCTCGAGATAGGCTGCGGCAAAGGCGCGTTCATAACCGGACTTTCAGAAAAATGCCCGAACGACCGTCTTCTCGCCGTCGAGCTGATACAGGACGTTATTATGATGGCTATGGAAAAAGCCGACAGGAACGGCTGCAAAAACGTCCGTTTCCTCCATGAAAACGCCGAGAACATCGCCGAGGTCATTCCCGAAAAATCCGTCGATATCCTTTTCTTAAACTTTTCCGACCCGTGGCCTAAAAAGCGTAACGCAAAAAGAAGGCTCACAAGCCCTCTTTTCCTTGAAAGATATAAAAAAATACTTGCCGACGGCGGCAAGATAATCTTCAAAACCGATAATAAACCTTTGTTCGACTATTCCGTCGAAAGCTTCGTTTCAAACGGATTCGCCGTTTCGGACGTTTGCTTCGACCTCCACGGCGATCCCGTTTATAACGAAAATAATATAGAAACCGAATACGAGAAGAACTTCTCGGGAAAAGGCTTCCTTATAAATCAGCTTACTGCCCGAGTTCTTTAAGAGCGTTGAATACGACCTCCCGCTCGTCGAACGGATATTTGACTCCTTCGATTTCCTCGTACATTTCGTGTCCTTTACCGATAAGCAGCACTACGTCGCCTTCCTTGGCGTTACGGAGTGCTTCTTTTATTGCCTCGCGTCTGTCGGGAATAATTACGTATTTCCCGTCGGTCTTTCTCATACCGACGAGAATGTCGGATATGATGTCGTCGACGCTTTCGAATCTTGAGTTGTCCGAAGTAACGACCGAAAGATCCGAATTTTTGCCGATGACTTCGCCCATGGAATATCTGCGAAGCTTCGAGCGGTTGCCGCCGCATCCGAATACCGAAATAATATGCGCGGGGTTATAAAGCTTTATCGTGTCGAAAAGCGTTTTGACGCTGTATTCATTATGCGCGAAATCTATAATAACGGTATATTCTTTGTTTACGGGGACGATCTCCATCCTGCCTTTAACGAAGGTGTCGCGCAATCCCGTTTTGATAGCTTCGTAACCGATTCCGTCTTTTCTCGCTGCTGATATCGCGGCGGTGGCGTTGTAAAGAGAGAAGTAACCCGGAGTGTTAAGGTCTATCTCGTTGTTTTCTCCGTTTTCGTTACAGAAGAAGACTGTTTTAAGTCTGTCTTTGCCGACGGTGAACATAGCTCCGCCGAAAACGTAATCGGCCTTCATTTTGCTGCCGTAGGTGATAATGGGACATTCCGCGCCTTCGACGATACGGTCGAAATATTCGCTGTCCATATTGACGATGACCTTTTCACTCTGCTTGAAGATCATCTTTTTACATCTTAAATAATCTTCGAAATCACAGTGCTCCGCCGCGCCGATGTGGTCTGGGGAAAGGTTCGTGAATATGCCCGTGTTGAATTTAATGCCATAGGTTCGGCTGAGCATAAATCCCTGCGAAGTCGCCTCGATAATGACCGTTTCGCATCCCTCGTCGACCATTTTCCTGAAATATTTATGAAGAATGTAAGATTCGGGAGTCGAATTGTCGGTGTCGTACTGTTCGTCGCCGATATAAGTGCCCGTGGAGCCGATAACGCCGACCTTCTGACCCGCCGCTTCGTAAATGCTTTTAAGCATAAACGAGGTGCTGGTTTTTCCTTTCGTGCCCGTTATCGCGATAACGTTGAGTTTTTCCGCGGGCCTGCCGAAATAATTGGCGCTTGCTTTCGCCAAAAACTTTCTCGTGTCTTTGACTTTTACAACGGTCGCGTCGCTCGGCAGATCAATGTCTTTTTCGACCGCGAAAATTCTCGTTCCGCGATTGTAGGCGTCCTTCGCGAAGGAATGACCGTCGACCTGAAAACCGGTTATACATACGAAAATCGTATCTTCTCCCGCTTTGCGCGAATCGTAAACCACGTCTTTGATTTCACAGTCTCCGTGCGCGTTTGTAGTCTCACATGCTATTCCGTCAAGTATTTCGTAAAGCTTCATTTTTAAACTCCCGTAATTTATTAAAATTCAGTGTTTCCGCTGAAAACCGTGGCACATTCGCCCGATGCGAAATAGCTTCCGCATCCTTTAACTTCTATCCGGACGCTCCCTCCGGGTTGGCTGACGGTATATTCGTCTCTTACTATGCCTTCCTCGAAAGCCGCCTTCGCCGAAGCGCAGCTTCCGGTTACGCAGCAAAGCGTTTCGCCGATACCGCGTTCCCATGTCCTTATCGTAATATTGCCGCCGCCTTGAATATCCGCGAACTCAACGTTCGTTCCGTTTTTGAATAACGGATGATTTTCAAGCGTCCGTCCGTATTCAGAAAACTCTTCTTCGCTTATATTGCTTTTAAGGACCACACAGTGCGGATTCCCGACGTTTATTTCATAATATTTATAATGCGCGTTTCCGAGCCCGATTTCTCCCTTTGAAACTACGATAGGGGAGCCGATCTCCGCGAACGCTCTTTTGCCGTCGACGGCGACCATGCGGACGCCCGACCGCGTCATTACCGAAAAAACGTTTTTGTTATAATGCCCGTGCTCCGAAATATAAACTCCCGAGCAAAGCAGCGCGTTCCCGCACATTTCGGCTTCAAACCCGTCCGGGTTATACACTCGCATATAATAATCGTTGTTTTCGTCTCTGCCGATAAAAACCGCGCAATCCGCGCCGACGCCGTAATGTCTATCGCAAAGCTTTCTTATAAACGCCGTGTCCGGCGGCATATTCTGAAGCGGGCTACCGAAAAAGATAAAGTCGTTTCCGGACGCCTGCATTTTCGTAAAACGCATACCGTCTGCCTCGATTATATCAATTTTATAAAATAATATCAATATCCAATATTGAATTTCGGGATTTTGCCCATATCTTTTTTTAAAAAATTTACAAATATCTATTCACAATTGAAAAAATATGTGATAGAATATAAAAGCATAAATGGATATTTGTGAAAATATGCCTTAAAAATCCAAAGAATCCAAAAATGAATTCAAAAAGAAAGGTAACAATCTTATGAAAATCGGTCTTATTTCAGATTCCTTCCGTCTCGGCTTTAACGACAGCATTGCTGCCGCTGGTAAACTCGGCGTCAGCGGCGTCCAGAAGTATATGACTTTCGGTGATTTCACCGCCGAAACTCTCACCCCCTGCAAAATCAAAGAAGTAAAAGACGTTATGAATTCCAACGGTCTCGTTTTCTCCGCTATCTGCGGAGATTTCGGTCTCGACCTCGATTCCGACGAAATCGTCGATAAATCCAAAAGAGTGCTCGAAAAGGCAAAAGAACTCGACTGCCATATCGTTACCACTCACATCGGTCATCTTTACGAAAAAGAAGACGCCCGTATCGAAAAAATGAGAAAGAACGCCGTCGAGCTCGCTACCTTCGCCGACAGCATCGGTTCCGTTTTCGCCGCCGAGACCGGTACCGAAAAAGCTCCCGTTCTTAAAGCATTCCTCGATTCTCTCGGCGCAAAAGGTCTCCGCGTCAACTTCGACCCTGCCAACCTCGTAATGGTTGCCGGCGACGACCCCGTACAGGCTGTTTACACTCTCCGTGATTATATCGTACATACCCACGCAAAAGACGGTATCAAGACCGGCGACACCACCTGGCTCGAGCTTCCTCTCGGACAGGGCGGCGTTGACTTCGATAAATACCTTGCCGCTCTTAACGATATCGGCTATAAAGGCTACCTCACCATCGAACGTGAAGTCGGCGACAATCCCGCCGGTGATATCGGTATGGCTGTTGATTTCCTTAAAGGCAAACTCAACAAGCTCGGTATAACCCTCGAATAATAATAAAATGAACGAACACCAATTCGACGGTAAAATTGCCGTCATAACGGGCGGCGGCGGAGTCCTTTGCTCCGCCTTTGCCGAGGCCCTTGCTTTAAGAGGCGCTTCCGTCGCGGTCCTTGACCTCAACGAGAACGCTGCCAAAGCGGTTGCCGATAAAATAAATTCTCTCGGCGGAAAAGCAATAGGCGTATCCGCCAACGTTCTCAAAAAAGAAAGCTTGGAAGAAGCCAAAACCGCCGTTTTAAAAGAATTCGGCAAAATCGATATTCTTATCAACGGCGCAGGCGGAAATAACCCCCGTGCCACTACCGATAAAGAATATCTGTTTCCCGAGGACCTCGAATCCGCCGAAGAAATAAAAACCTTCTTCGACCTCGACCCCGACGGAGTGGGCTTCGTTTTCGACCTGAACTTTCTGGGAACTCTTCTTCCTACGCAGGTGTTCGCGCGCGAGATGCTCGGCGGCGGCGTAATAATAAACGTTTCTTCGATGAACGCTTACAGACCTCTTACGAAGATACCCGCCTATTCCGCCGCTAAAAGCGCGGTCTCCAATCTTACCATGTGGCTTGCCGTACATTTCAGCAAAGTCGGCATAAGAGTCAACGCCATTGCTCCCGGATTCTTCGTTACCGCCCAGAATAAAAATCTTCTGTTCGATAATGACGGAAATCCCACCAAGCGTACCGAGAAAATTCTCGCCGCTACTCCCATGGGACGCTTCGGCGAGCCCGAGGAACTCATCGGAACTCTTACTTATCTTTGCGACAGTAGGGAATCCGGCTTCGTAAACGGAACCGTTATCCCCGTAGACGGCGGCTTTGCCGCGTATTCCGGAGTATAAAATGCCAAGAAAGATAAAGGTATTCGATACCACGCTTCGCGACGGCGAACAAATGCCCGGCGTAAGCTTAAGTATCGGCGATAAAATCCGTATAGCGCATCATCTCGAAAGACTCGGCGTCGATATAATCGAAGCCGGCTTTCCCGCCGCTTCGAAAGACGAGATGACGGCTGTCGAGAAAATATGCGAAAACGCTTCCTGCACGGTTGCCGCTCTGGCGCGTGCCGATAAAAGCGATATCGACCTTGCCGCCGAAGCTCTTTCCAAAGCGAAAAGCGGAATACTGCATATTTTCATCGCGACGAGCGATATCCACCTTCAGCATAAGCTCGGTATGTCCCGCGAAGAACTGCTCGAAAGAGTCAAAGACACCGTCTCTTATGCCAAGTCGAAATATCCGCGCGTGCATTTTTCCGCCGAGGACGCCAGCCGAACGGACAAGGATTTTCTCGTAAAAGTCTATAAGACCGCCGTCGAATCGGGCGCCGACGCGATAACCGTGCCCGATACCGTCGGATATTCTACTCCCGACGAATTCGGTGCGCTAATAAAGAATATATGCGAAAATCTCCCGAATGTTCCCGTCTCGGTACATTGTCATAACGATCTCGGTATGGCAGTCGCCAATACTCTCTCCGCCATCAAAAACGGAGCTTCTCAATTCGACTGTACCGTAAACGGTATCGGCGAACGCGCCGGCAACGCTTCTCTCGAAGAAACCGTTATGGCGCTTAAGACCCGCTTTGACGAATTCGGCTGCGAAACGGGAATAAATACCGAATATCTTTCCAAAACAAGTCAGATAGTATCTTCCGTTACGGGCGTTTACGTCCCGCCCAATAAACCCATCGTCGGCAAAAACGCTTTCGCCCATGAATCGGGAATTCATCAGCACGGCGTTCTTAACGATAAAAGAACCTACGAAATAATGACTCCGCAATCCGTCGGTATCAAGCAAAGCACGATAGTGCTCGGAAAGCTTTCCGGACGCCACGCTTTCGGCGAAAAGCTCGCCGAGCTTGATATAAGGATACCCGACGAGGTCATGACCTCTGCTTTCGAGTCGTTCAAAGATCTTGCGTGCAGAAAATCCGTCGTTACCGACGAGGATATCCGCGCGCTTTGTGAAGAAGCCGTTTACGATTCCCGCGTTAAAAACGGTTTCGAGCTTGAAACCTACCAGACCCAAAGCGGCGACCGCTGCAAAGCTATGGCAATGTTAAGCCTTTCGAGAGAAGGGAAGACGTATACCGAAGCCGCCGCGGGCGAAGGCCCTATCGACGCCTGCTTCAATGCAGTCAACCGTATAGTCGACAGGGATTTCAAACTCATAAATTACGGCATAATGGCTGTTACCGGCGGCACCGACGCTCTCGGCGAAGTGCGCGTGAGAATAGCCCTCGGCGAACGCGAATTTTCGGGAAAAGGCGTTTCGACCGATATAATCAAGTCAAGTATAAAAGCATATATCAATGCGGTGAACAGAGCAATGTTTGCCGACAACTAAGGAGGAACAAATGAAAAAACTCATCGCGGTCATTCTTCTGCTCGCTATGTGTGTTACGGCTCTCGTAGCATGCGGCGGCGATAATGACGAATCCAGCCAGTCCGACGTTTCTGTAGAGCCCAGTGAAGAAAGCGAATACATAAACGAAGAAGGACTTTACACCCCGAGATTCCCCGTAGAAGATTGCTCCGACAAAACCTTCACCATTATCGTAAGAGGCCCGAAAGCCGGTACCTACCGCTCCGATGACTTCACCACCGACAGCGAACTTTACGGCGAACTTCTCAACGACGCCGTTCAGAAGAGAAACGATAAGATAGAAGAACTCTATCATGTTACTCTTGACGTCGTACAGAGCGATACCATCAACGACGACATCAGAAACGACACTATCGCAAACCTCGGTACCTACGACGCGATAATGCCTACTCTCCACAGTCTTGCAACCTTCTCCGCCGAAAACCTTCTTATCGACCTTCGCACTCTCAAGCATTTCGACGAGAAAGCACCCTGGTACGATAAACACTTAAACGAAGCGTTTTCCTTCAACAACAAGCTTTATTTCACCACAGGTGATATCACCATCCTCAACAAGGTCAACACTCCCTCTGTTCTTTTCAGCAAAGAACTCGTTCAAGTTCGTGGACTTGATAATCCCTACCAACTCGTAGAAGAAAAAAAGTGGACCTTCGATAAGATGATCGAAATGGCCAAAGCCGTCAGCACCGTCACTTCCAACCCCGACGAGAGCATTTACGGTATGGTCAGCGCCTACGGCGACGCTATCGGCTTCTTCGGTGCTTCCGGTGAAACCATCTGCGCCAAGACCGGCGACGATATGCCTTATCTCTCCTTCGGTCAGAATCAGAGATCCATCAACATAACCCAGAAAGTTCTTTCCGAGCTCACCACCGGTGACTGGATAGTCTACGCTCAGGAATTCGAAGATCCCATCTGGGAAACCTCTTTCGCCGTCTTCTACGAAGGCCGCGCACTCTTCAGATATTCTGCGTTCAGCGCCACCACCAAGCTCAGAAGCCGCAGCACCAAAGAGTTCGGTATCCTTCCGATGCCTCTTATGGACGAAACTCAGGAAGATTACTGCAGCTACTGCGGTACTACCGAAACCGTCGGCGTCGCTATTCCGATATGCGCCAAAGACCCCGAATTTTCCGCGTATATGATCGACGCTTACTCCGCTTGGGCTAAGAACACCATCACAAAAGCTTACTACGAAGTCAACCTCAAGACCAGAGACGCCCGTGACGACGAGAGCGAAGCGATGCTCGACATCATCTTCGATAACATCGTTTACGATATCGGCGAATGCTACAACTTCGGCGATATGAGAGGCATGTTCTACGATCTTATGAAAGCTAAATCCTCCGACATCGTTTCCGCTTTCGAAACCCGTAAAGGTCAGGTCGAAGAGGCTATCGAAACCATCAAGGAAGCTTACGAAGACTAAACCAAAAGTCAAAAAAGCATAAAAGAAAGGTGCGCTCCGAAAGGAACGCACCTTTTAATTATAGAAGGGCAGAGAAAACTTTTTTTTATTTTCTGCGGTATTTTTTGCGAAGCAGTAAAACAGCCGTTATAAGCATAATCGGGAATACGATTCCCGCCGAGATGCCGACTCGGAGATCGTCTTCCGCATACTGCGAAACCGTACCGACGAGCGAAGGACCGAGCGTCCCACCCAAATCTCCCGCCAGCGCCAGAAGCGCGAAAAGCGCGGTCCCGCCTTTCGGGAGAATGGACGACGAAATACTTAAAGACCCCGGCCACATTATCCCGACCGAAAATCCGCATACAACGCATCCGATAAGGCTGAATATCGGCGAGCCTGTTAGACCCGTAATAAGATAGCAAATCAAACACAATATACCCGACAGCGCCATCACCGTCGGCAAATTCATCTTTTCGCTGAACTTCCCGTAAAGTGCGCGGCTGATTCCCATGCAAATCGCGAATCCGCACGGACCTATCATATCGCCGACGAGCTTCGGAACGTGAAGAGCCGATTCCGCGAAGGCGGAAGCCCATTGCGCCATCGATATTTCCGAAGCGCCCGCGCCTATCATTAAAAGTAAGAAAAGCCAAAATACCTTTGTTTTGAATATCTCTTTTAAAGGCATACTTTCGCCGTCGTCGACCAGCTTTTCGATAGGGCAGACCGCGAAATTATACGCGTTGAAAAGCGGAACGAGCGACCAGATTATCGCGAGTATTTTCCAATTTTCTATCCCGAAAAACAGGAAGAATAAAATCGAAAACAAAACGACCCCCGCGAATCCCCAGCAGTAAAACGAATGAAGAATACTCATCACTCCGTCTTTGTTTTCAAACGGGCAGGCTTCCACAATCGGACTGCATAAAACCTCTATAAGCCCGCTGCCTATTGCATACAGCACCACGCAAACAACTATCCCGATATAAGCCGCGCTGAGTATATCCGGTATAAACGTCAGCCCTGCGATACCTATGACCGAGAAAACCTCTCCCGCGACGATACATCTGCGGTATCCGATTTTATCTGCCGCCTTCGCGCAAATCATGTCTACGATAAGCTGCGTAAAAAAGAATGACGCAGATATAAACGCTATCTGCGTCAGCGAGAGACCGTAATCGCTTTGAAACGTAACGTAAAGCAAAGGAACGAAATTTGCGGATATAGCCTGCGTAATGAATCCGAGATAACATGCAATAAGCGTTTTTCTGTATTTCCGTGTTTTAATCGAAAACGCCATTTATATTATCCTTATATTATTTTTCGTAAACTTTTCTGTCAAGAATCCCGATGTAGGGAAGATTGCGGTACTTTTCGTCATAGTCGAGACCGTATCCGACGACGAACTCGTCGGGGATGGTAAATCCGCAGTAATCCGCTTCGATGGGGCTCTGTCTTCTCGACGGCTTGTCGAGAAGGGTAGCTATCTTTAAAGAAGCAGGCTGACGCTGAAGAAGCATATTCTTGACCTTCGAAAGCGTGTTGCCGCTGTCGATTATATCCTCGGCGATAAGAATATCGCATCCGTCGACGGGTCTGCTGAGATCGAGACGTATGTTGAGGCTGTTTGTGGAGCAGGTGCCCGAGCCGTAAGAAGAGACTACCATAAAATCAACTTCCAAGTCGGCGTCAATGCTTCTTATAAGGTCTGTCATAAACACTACCGCGCCTTTTAGAATGCTGATGACCAAAAGCTTTTTGCCTTTATAATCCTTTGAAATCTGCTTTCCGAGCTCTGCGACTTTCGCTTTAAGCTGTTCTTCGGTAATGAGTATCGAAGCCAGATCTTTTTCAATTTCCTGCATATTTTCAACCTCCGATATGTTATGCTTGAATTCTATCATATGTTGTCGAAAATTTCAATATGAAATCTACATATTGTATATATATTTTCAGTTGACAAATTGACTAAAAATAGTTTTTTTTATAAGCCGTCTTATGTCAAAACGCAGAAATAAAAAATAAATGAATAAAAACGCTTGATTTTATCCGTTTTTAGATGTAGTATTTAAAAGTAAAAATATAATAGGGGAATATGGGAATATTTCCCGGGAAAGGAATAAACAGTATGGAAAGTTCTATGATTTCCGAAGCCGTATCCGAAGTGGTTTCCGCCGCCGAAGAAACAAGCATAGGCCACGCTGCCGAGATACTTGTTATCGGTATGGCGATCGTATTCGGCGTTCTTATTCTTCTTATGGCTATACTTTATATCTTTAAAGCGTTTGCCACAAAAGGAAACAAAGTCGCCGAGACCAAAACGGATGCGCCCGTCGCCACCGCCGCTGTGCCCGCTAATTCCGCGGCATCTTCGGCAAGCCCCGACGACGAATCCCAGCTTGCTGCCGTCCTTACCGCAGCGATAGCAGCCGCAAGAGGTGAAAGCGAATGTGCTTTCAACATTATTTCGATTAAAAAGATTGTTTAATAAAGGAGATTTTAACCATGGCAAAAAAGTATGTTATTACCGTTAACGGCACTTCCTACGAAGTAATCGTAGAAGACGCCGATCCCAACAAATCCTACAAAGTCGAAGCTCCTGCCGCTGCGCCCGCCGCACCTGTCGAAGCTCCCAAAGCCGCTCCCGCTCCTGCCGCTTCCGCCGCACCTGCCGACGGCGTAAAAGTCAACGCTCCGCTTCCCGGAAACATTCTTAAGGTCAACGTTACCGTCGGTGCTTCCGTTAAAAAAGGCGACGTTCTCTGCATCCTCGAAGCTATGAAAATGGAAAACGAAATATTTGCCGAAAACGACGGTACCGTCAAGACTGTTGCCGTCAATAAAGGCGCTACCGTTAATACCGGCGACCTTCTCTTCGTTATCGGTTGATCCGATCAAGGTCATCCAATAAAGAAAGAAAGGTGTTAATATGTTAGATGCATTGAAAGGGCTGTTCGAAAGTTCTGCGTTCAGCTCCCTCTTCAAAGAGACGGCATTCCTCGGCAACGAGAATTGGATGCTGCCCTTCGACCTCGGCACGATAATAATGTATGTCATAATCGGCGTGCTTTTCTATCTTGCCGTAGTTAAAAAATTCGAGCCGCTGCTCCTTATGCCCATCGCGTTCGGTATGCTTCTTGCCAACATCCCGAGCCTTTCTGATGCGGTATACCACAGCGAAATATTCATCAACGAATCTACCCATATAAACTGGCAGATGCTCGCCAATGAAGGCGGTCTTATCGACTACCTCTATCTCGGCGTCAAACTCGGTATCTACCCGCCGCTTATCTTTATGGGCGTCGGCGCGATGACCGACTTCAAACCCCTTATCGCCAACCCGAAGAGCCTTCTTCTCGGTGCAGCCGCTCAGTTCGGCGTATTCGCCGCGTTCTTCGGAGCTATTCTCCTCGGTTTCGATTATAACGAAGCCGCTTCCATCGGCATCATCGGCGGCGCCGCCGGTCCTACCGCCATCTACGTTACCAAAACCCTCGCCCCGAACCTTCTCGGCGCGATAGCAATTGCGGCTTACTCTTATATGGCTCTCATCCCGTTCATCCAGCCTCCGATAATGAAGGCGTTCACCTCTAAAAAAGAACGCGCTATCGTTATGGACCAGCTCCGTCCCGTTTCCAAGACCGAAGAGATTATCTTCCCGATAGTCGTTACCCTCGTCGTAAGCCTTATCCTTCCGTCTGCTACCGCACTCGTCGGTATGCTTATGCTCGGTAACCTTCTCAAAGTCTCCGGTGTTACCGAAAGACTTTCCAAAACCGCTCAGAATGAACTTATGAATATCGTTACGATACTTCTCGGCATCTCTGTCGGTGCTACCGCTTCCGCCAAGAACTTCCTTAATCTCGACACTCTCAAGATTATCGTTCTCGGTCTCGCGGCGTTTATGTTCGCTACCTTCGGCGGCGTTATCTTCGGCAAGATCATGTGCTGGGCTACCAAAGGCAAAGTCAATCCTCTTATCGGTTCTGCCGGTGTTTCCGCCGTTCCTATGGCGGCACGTGTTTCTCAGGTCGTCGGCCAGAAAGAAAATCCCGGCAACTACCTCCTTATGCACGCTATGGGTCCGAACGTCGCGGGCGTTATCGGCTCTGCCGTTGCCGCCGGCGTGTTCATAGCTCTCTTTGCCTGAGCGATTTAATATTCAGAAAGGGTTATTGTTATGGCTAATAAATTGAAAATCACCGAAACAGTCCTTCGCGACTCTCACCAGTCTCTTATCGCTACCAGAATGACCACCGACGAAATGCTCGAGATCCTTCCCGAACTCGATAAAGTCGGCTACCATTCTCTCGAAGCTTGGGGCGGCGCTACCTTCGATTCCTGCCTCCGTTTCCTCAACGAAGACCCCTGGGACCGTCTCCGCACCATCCGCAACAGCGTTAAGAACACCAAACTCCAGATGCTCTTCCGCGGACAGAACATCCTCGGCTACAGACATTACGCCGATGACGTCGTTGAATATTTCGTACAGAAATCCATCGCCAACGGTATAGATATAATCCGTATCTTCGATGCTCTCAACGATCCGCGTAACCTCAAAACCGCTATCGAAGCTACCAAAAAAGAAGGCGGACACGTTCAGGCCGCTATCTCCTACACCCTCGGCCCCGTATTCACCAACGAATACTTCGCAAGATACGCCAAGACTCTTGAGGATATGGGTGCGGACAGTATCTGTATCAAAGATATGGCTGCTCTTCTTACTCCTTACGCTGCGTTTGACCTCGTTACCGCTATCAAATCCGTCGTTAAGATACCCGTACAGCTCCATACCCACTACACCAGCGGCTTGGGCTCTATGACCGCTCTTAAAGCTATCGAAGCAGGCGTCGACGTCGTCGATACCGCTATTTCTCCGATGGCTCTCGGCACTTCTCAGCCCGCTACCGAAACTATCGTCGCTACTCTTGAAGGTACTCCTTACGATACCGGCCTCGATCTCAAACAGCTCAACGTAGTTGCAAAATACTTCGATAAACTCCGCGAGAAATATCTCGCCAGCGGCCAGCTCGACCCGAAGGTACTCAAAGTCAACATCAACACTCTTCTCTATCAGGTTCCCGGCGGAATGCTCTCCAACCTTATCTCCCAGCTTAAACAGGCGGGCAAGAGCGACAAACTCCAGGAAGTTCTCGAGGAAGTTCCGAGAGTCAGAGAAGACGCGGGTTATCCTCCGCTCGTTACTCCTACCTCCCAGATCGTCGGTACTCAGGCGGTATTCAACGTCCTTAACGGCGAAAGATATAAGACCGTTACCAAAGAATTCAAAGGTCTCGTAAGAGGCGATTACGGTAAAACTCCCATCGCCATCAAACCCGAATTCGTCAAGAAGATAATCGGCGACGAAAAACAGATCACCGGCCGTCCCGCCGATGCTCTCAAACCCGAAATGGATACCCTCCGCGCTCAGCTCGGTGATAAAGCAAAACAGGACGAAGACGTTCTCTCCTACGCTCTCTTCGATCAGGTTGCTCTTAAATTCTTCGAGAAACGCGATATGGGCGACGTTATCAGCCAGGCTGTTGAAGCCAAAGGCGACGTTAAATACCACGTCAATATCCACGAAGTTAAATAATCCATGCAAAATGAAAAGGCAAGCCGAAAAGCTTGCCTTTCTTTTTTATTTAAATTATCTCTGAACTCTTCCGCTGCCGGAGCCTTTTGCCAAGCTTTCGACTTCCGCGACTCCGACCATATTGAAGTCGCCTTCGACGGAATGTTTAAGACACGAAGCCGCCACCGCGAATTCTATGGTTTTCTGTTCGTCAAAACCGTTTAAAAGGGAATAGATAAGACCTGCGCCGAAGCTGTCGCCGCCGCCTACGCGGTCAACGATATGCATACTGTATTTCTTGGAAAAGTAAGCGTTCCCGCCCTTATAAAGCATACCGCTCCAGTTGTTGTCGTTCGCGCTTACGCTTTCGCGAAGCGTGATCGCTACTCCTTTAAATCCGAACTTCTCGGTAAGCTGCCTTGCGACGCTGATATAACCGTTTCTGTCGAGCGTGCCTTTTTCGATGTCGGTGTTTTCCGCTTCAATTCCGAAAACGTCTTTCGCGTCTTCCTCGTTCGCGATGCAGAAATCGACGTATTTGCAAACCTCGTTCATGGTTTTTCCGGCTTGCTCTCGAGTCCAGAGCTTCTTGCGGTAGTTAAGGTCTGTCGATACGGTAAGTCCTAACTCTTTCGCTTTTCTGCAAGCTTCTATCGTGATTTCAGCCGCGCTTTCGCTCAAAGCGGGAGTAATGCCCGTAACGTGAAACCACTTCGCTCCTTTAAATATTTTGTCCCAATCGAAATCCTCTTTTTTCGCTTCGGAT
>JAZUJV010000032.1:0-2663 GCA_045642945.1 Eubacteriales bacterium
GCCGCTTTTTGAAAAAAGCTTGGCAAAAACTTTTAAAGCGCGAAAGTAAACTTTCGCGGGGAGTATTCTAATAGGCAAGTTTCGTTATTGCGCGCGAGGCAAGTATATTTCTTCGAATCGGGAAACGCTTCGCACGGGATATGGAAAAACGAGTGCCATACGATAAAGATTCATTTGCGGAAGCATTTGTTCCTCTGAAAGCTGATTGCTGAAAACTAAAAATATATATAAATATGTAATTTGTACTTGATTATTCGCTTTGTCGGTGATATAATTACTGTAACTCATTATGTTATTCTTGTTCGGAGGTTACCATGAAAAAAATCCTTTGCCTTGCGCTTTGTATGATTTTCTGTATCTCCATCCTCGCCGGATGCGGTCTGGATGAAGAAGAAAAGGGCGCAAACGTCCGTATGTATCTTTCCAACTTCCCGCAGTCGCTCGACCCCGCCGTTATCCAGCTCAACAGCGACGTAGAGATGGTACTGTCTCTCGTTTTCGAGTCGCTTACCACCATAGACGAGGACGGCAAGGTACAGCCGGCGCTTGCTACCGAATGGTACTATAAATACGACGAGATATATCAGCTTCACAAGATGTATTTCAAGCTTAAAGAGACCAAATGGAGCGACAACAGAGCCGTCAGCGCCGACGACGTTATATACGCATGGCGCCGCATTCTCGACCCCGAGACCGACAGCCCTTACGCAGCGCTTCTTTATCCGATAAAAGGCGCGAGAGCTTTGAAATCCGGCGTCGGCACTATCGACGACCTCGGGCTCGCGGCTGTTGACGATACGCTTCTCGAGATAACCTTTGACGTTGAATACGACGTTGATCTTTTCGCCGAGACCGTAGCGAACATTCATCTCTGCCCCGAACGTGAAGATATAGTTACCCGTTGTCAGAAGGACGGCGAAGACTGGGCCGGCAGCGCGGGCAACATCGTTTGTAACGGTAAATTCAAGATCCAGTCGATGGATATGCCGCGTGAAAAGAAGGAAGACGAGGAGAACTACGTTGACAAGTTCGCCTGCAAGCTCGTTCTCGAACGCAACGCGTATTATCTCCGCGAGGATGACGACGACGCTCTTGACAAATACGTAGATCCTTACAGAATAACCTGCTATTATATGGAAGGTCAGGCGAAATACTATCCCGAAGAAACGGGCATCACCCAGGGACAGTTCCAGGCGAACCGCTATCTTGCCGGCGAAAGCTATTTCATGGGCGCGTTCGACAAGCAGACCTATTCATATTTCAACGGCAAGAAGGATATCGAATCCAAACGCACTCTTAACGGTTTCGCGTTCCTTTATAACACGCAGAACGACATTCTTAAAGACGCAAACGTCCGCAAAGCGCTTTCCGTCGCTATCGACAGGACGGCTCTCGCAGAGGTTGCCGGCACGGGCGAAGTTCCCGCAACCGGTTACGTTCCGAGCGGCGTTTTCGACGACAGCAGAAAGACCGATTTCAGAAAGGTCGGCGGCGAGCTTTATAACGTTAAAGCCGACGAAGCGAAAGCAAAAGAGCTTCTCGGAGGCAAAAAAGGCACACTTACCGTTACATATCTTATCCCGCAGAACGATTACACCGTAAAGACCAACAAGAAAAACGTAAACTACGACAACGTATATGAGAACGTCGCGAAGGCGGCAGGCGAATATTGGAGCAAGCTCGGATTCAAGATCGAATACCGCGGACTTGACCCCGAAGCCTACACCGCAGCCGTTATCGCAAGAGATTTCGACATTCTCGCCTACAACGTTATCGTCGGATCGACCGACGCGTTCGCTTATCTCGCTCCTTACTGCAAGCAGCTTAGCGGCACGAGCGTTGTCGTTGACAACTCCGTCGCTACGCTCGAGGAAGAGTTCAACACCCACTACACCGGAATCGACGACGCGAAATATAACGAACTTATCGTTTCGATCATCAACGAATGCGACAGAAAAGAAAGAGCAAGCAAGCTTCACGAAGCGGAAAAGATGCTCGTCGACGAGCTCTGCCCCGCAACGATGGTATATTTCTACACCAGAAATTACGTTTCGAGCAAGAAGATTTCGGGCTTTGACGACGACAACTGGTTCGGCTATATCGACTTCTCCGGTCTTGAACTTAAGAACTGGAGAAAGGTCAACGCTTCCGAAGACGCTGTAAGCGAAGCGAGAAATGAAGACTAACTTATAAGCGGCGCGAGCGCGAGAAAGCAGATAAACAAGCCGAGATTGGCTTTGGTCAGCAAAAGCGCGAGAGCGCCGAGAATAAAAAACAAAATAACAGACACATTCGAAACGGCATCGCATAAACGCGAAGCCGTTTCTTTTTCGTTTTCGGGAGATTTTATGGCTAAAAAACAGGAAAGCGCTTTGCCGCCGTCGAGTTTTTTTATCGGGAGCATATTTATAAAAAACAGAGTAAAATTCACGGCGGCGGAGAAAATAATATAATCCGAACGGAAAAAGACGGAGAAAAATAGCGAAAGAAGAAAGAGCGAAAGTGAGGCGGCGGGGCCCGAAAGGGCGACGAAAAGCTCGTCGCGGAAAGACATCCCCTCGGGGACGGCGATGAGCGCGCCCATGGGGAGAATATCTGTACGGCGGGGAGAATAACCCGCTTTTTTCAACGCGAAAATGTGGCCGAGCTCGTGGAAGGCGGCG
>JAZUJV010000033.1:0-4074 GCA_045642945.1 Eubacteriales bacterium
CACCGTGAAAAACAAAAACAAAAATAAAAAGAATTCGTCAAATAAATCCATAATCGTCGCGATATGCTGCCTTATGCTCGCCGCTGTCGTCTGCGTCGCGATACTCGTAACTTTAAAAAACGATAAAACTCCGTCCGAGTCATCCGAGACCGAAGAAAGCGTGATTTCCGAACCCGTTTCTCTGCCCGAGGTTTCAGAAATTTCCGAGCCCGAAGCGCTCGACAAACCCGAGGATATCGACGAATACACTCTGTCGGTAAAAGCACTAAAAGAGAATTTAAAAAATTTAAAAGTCTCCTTCGCGCAAGGCTTTGACGACGAACATATCGAAAAATTCAAAGAGTTTTTCGGCGAAGAAACGGTCATGAAGCTTTCTTCCGCTCTTTCCGAAGGCGTTGTCGATTCCGATAATATCTATTCAATAATCGGATATACCGAAAACGCGCTCGAACTTCTGCTCGAAGGCGAAAACGCGAGAGTCAAAATTCTTGAAAACAGCGATGACGGAAATGTCGAACTCGTCTTCGTCGGCGATATAAGCTTCGCCGACCACCAAAGCGTCATAATCGCGTATAATAACCGTAATAAAGGCGTTGACGGCATAGTCGATAAAAAGGTCTTGGAGATAATGCGCGATGCCGATATAACCATGGGCAACAACGAATTCACGCTCTCCCGCCGCGGCGCTCCCGTTCCGAACAAAAAATTCACCTTCCGCGGCGACCCCGACCACGTTACGATATACGGCGAAATGGGTATGGATATCGTCGGGCTCGCCAACAACCACGCTTCCGATTACGGCGAGGATTCGCTTCTCGATACGATAGATACGTTGGATGCCTACGGTATGCCCCACGTCGGCGCCGGACGCAATCTCAAAGAGGCTATGGACCCCTTCTATTTCGTTATAAACGGTCAGGTATACGGCTACGTCGCCGGCTCAGTTATAGATATGTACAGTACCCGCACCGCTACCGAAACCGAAAGCGGCGTCTATAAAATGTACGATACCGACAAAATGTGCGATCTTATAAAGACCACTTCCGAAAAAGCCGACCACGTCGTGGTTTTCGCCCATTGGGGCGTCGAGTCCACCACCGATCTTACTCCCGGTCAGAAAACCATGGGCAAAGCCTTCATCGACGCCGGCGCCGACGTTGTCGTCGGAATGCATTCCCATTGTATGCAGGGCATCGAATACTATAAAGATAAGCTCATCGTTTACAGCCTCGGCAATTTCACCTTCAGCAGCAAAAACCTCACCTGCGCTATGCTCAAAGCCGTCTTCAAACCCGACGGAAGCATCGAAAACACCTTCTATCCGATGATGCAGGAGGGCAATTTCACCTATATCAACGACGGCGAAAAAGGGAAGTCCCAGCTCGAGCTTCTTAAAAGCATATCCATAAACGTAAATATCGCCGACGATTTCGTCGTAACGCCGAAAAAATAAGGAGAACTTTATGAAAAAAATTGTTTCTCTCGTTCTTTCTCTGCTTCTCGCCTTTACTCTGCTTGCCGTCTTTCCTTCCGCTTCTTCGGGCAAATGTATAAGCGTCGACGCTTCCGCCGTCAATACGGAGCGCGATAACGCGAGCGCCGTCGTGTTCACTTCCGATTTCGGCGCAAGCACGAAAACCACTCTCGAAGGCTACGAAATTTCCGTCGACAAAGACGGTAAAATCGTTAAACTCGGCGGAAAAAAGAATACCGATATCCCGCAAGGCGGCTTCGTTTTAAGCCTTGGTATGCCTTTAAAAAGCCTTGTCGGCGGCGTTGACGAAACCTATCGCGCTATCTACGTTCCCGAATCGAACACAGTTACCTTCGTCTCCGAAGACTTCTCACCGTTTAGGACCACGGTGCTGACCTACACGGGAACGAACCGCGCCCGCGCCGAGAATACTTTTATAATTTATAAGGACAAAGAGACCACGGGTACCAACACTTGGGGCTATGAAGTTACCGTTGACGCAGGCGGCGTCATCGTCGCAGTAGGCGGCAATAACAGCGTCATCCCGAAAGGCGGCTTCGTTATGTCCGCGATAGGCGATAAGAAACAACCGCTTATCGACGCCGCCGAGCTCGGTATGTTCGTAACTCTCGACCCGACCTCTATGACCGTCAGCATCTCCTACGATAAAGAATCCGTCGCTTCTTCCTTTAAGCTCACGATAGAAAACTGCGAAAAGGATTTTGAAAACGCCAAAAAATCTCTCGGCGATTTCGATACAGAAAAAGCGTCGGAATGCATAGAAAATCTCAAAAAAATCTCTTCCCGCGCCGAAGCCTTCGCCGCGTCCGACGATATTCAAAACTTCGCCGCGAACGAATACGCCTTCAAAAAAGAAGCCGCGAGATTCAAAAATCTTATTATCCCGAATGTCCCCGTAGAACAAAGATGTATCTGGCTGCGTCCCGCTGCCTCTTCCTCCGAAGCCACCGTCAAAAAGACCGTCGCCGAGATCAAAAAATACGGCTTCAACTCCGTTTGTATCGAAGCAATTTTCGATAATACGACGATATTCCCCGTGCCCGAAGGCAGCCTTCTCGAACAAAATCCGTCCTTCGGCGGCAAAGATATTTTAAAAAATTATATCGAGGAATTCCATAAAAACGATATCGAGGTTACTCTCTGGGTGTCCTGCTACCGAATCGGCTATAAAGGCTCCGCGAACACAAACCGAAGCGTCGCGATGAAAAAGCCCGAATGGCTGAATATCAGCCAGAATGGTCAGAACTTCGTCAACAACGAATACGGCGACGCCTTCTTCTTAAACCCCGCGCTCCCCGAAGTCAAGGAATTCCTCCTTTCCACCTATCGCTACCTGCTCGAAACCTACGCGATAGACGGCTTCCAGCTCGACTACGTCCGCTACCCCGAAAACTCTACGGGCAACTACGGCTACGACGATTATACGAAAAAACTCTTTAAAGAAAAATACGGCTATTCCCAAGCCCCCGTCGCCTCGGGCGGACAAGGCTGGAAGGAATGGTGTGAGCTTCGCTGCTCCTTCGTTACCGACCTCGTTTCCTCCGTCGGCGCGCTTATAGACGAAGTGCGTCCCGACGTCTATTTCTCCGTCGACGTCGCGCCCGACTATACCACGTCGAACTCCAAAATGTGCCAGGATACCGCCAAATGGATATCCGACGGTCTTGTCGATATCGTCTATCCCATGGCGTACGGCACGACCGACGCCGTCGTAAAGTGGACAGATATCACCGTCGGTCTCTGCGAGGATAAAAAAGTCCATTCGTTTATAGGCTTGCGCGATAACGGCGCCGTTACCTATACCGAACAAATCGTCGCTTCCCGCGAGCATAAAGCCTCCGGCAGCGCCTTCTTCTCCTATAGCCAATACGTCGTAAACGATTACGTCGGCTATATCGAAAACAACGTTTTCGCTGCTCCCGCTTTAAGCCCGACCTATAACGCCGCCAAAGCCGTTTCCGCCGAGCTTTCCTATCTCTCCGAGCTACTCTCGACGAGAGCCGCGATAAACGACGCCGACGTCAATAATTTTTCGAATAAATGCTCCGACCTGTCTTCCAAAATCGCGGAGCAGGGAATAACCGCCAATAAAGATGCGATTGCCTCACTTCTCGCCGACGGCAAAAAGCTTTCCGAAAAAATGTCAAAAGGCGGTAACGAAAATATCTCCGAAGCGCTTGAAAAATCTCTCCATACCGTCGATTTCGCCTCCGCCAACTCCAAAGACGACGCCAAGATTGCTTATAAAGAAGCCCACGGAATAAAGGACGAAAGCGAACAGGAATCCTCCGAGCCCGAGAATACAGAAACCAAACCCTTCGAGAGATTCTTTATGGTCTTTATGGTCGTAATAATGACTATCGGTATCGTCGGACTGCCGCTCTACTATTTCCTGAATAACCGCAAAAAGCGTCTTTTAAAGGAATACAAGGAACGTAAGAACGACGGACCCGAAGAGCCCGTCGAAACCGACAACGACGGTAAACCCGAAGAATAATTCCAATAGAAAAACCCACCTTCACCGGTGGGTTTTCTTTTGCCTTGAATCATTATTGTCTTTCGATATTATCTATCGCGTC
>JAZUJV010000034.1:0-3272 GCA_045642945.1 Eubacteriales bacterium
CTCCCCCGGCTACCCCGAGACGAACCGCAATTTCTTTTTGATCTGCGGTATCCTCCTCGTGATAGCAAGCGCGCTTATGACTGTCTTCTTCGAACAGAAACGAAAGAAATGGCTCGCCACCGAAGCGATAGTCGCCATCCTATTCGCAATCGGAATCACTGTAAACTACATACTGTAAAAACAAAAAAGCAGAGCGCCAAGCTCTGCTTTTTATATTCGGCTTTTAATTGAAAAACTTGATTATTTCTTCCGTTTCTTCGTCTTTCGTCGCGAACGAAGTTACTATTCTTACCACGGTTTTTTCTCCCGCTTCGAGCCACTTTTCACATCCGAATCTGTCCATAAGCGCTTGCGCCTTCGCGTTTTCGAGCGTTACGAAGATCTGGTTTGTCGGCGATTGCCCGTAAAGCTCGACACCGCGCTCGACAAGCGCCTCTTTGATTTTCTCCGCCTGTCTGTTGGAGTTCTCCGCGAGTCTTAAATAAAGCCCGTCTTCGAATAGTGCCTCAAACATCGCCGCGACGACGAAGCCCTTCGCGAGCATCGCACCCCTGTTCTTTATGTGATACCTGAAATCCTTTGCGCCACAGCCGTTTTTAATAACTACCGCCTCGCCGAAAAGCGCGCCGTTTTTCGTTCCGCCGACGTAAAACACGTCGCAAAGTCTTGCTATATCCTTCGCCGTAACGTCGCTTTTCGCCGTCAGCGCGACTCCGAGCCGCGCCCCGTCGAGATAAAGGATAAGCCCGTGCCTGTCGCAGAAAGCGCGTATCTCTTCAAGCTCGCTCTTCGAATAAACCGTGCCCGTCTCCGTCGTGTCGGAGATATATACCATCGCGGGTTTTACCATATGCTCGTCGGAATGCTTGTTAAAAAGCTTCTCGGCTTCGTTTATGTCGAGCTTGCCGTCGTTGCCCTTGCAGGTAATGACCTTGTGCCCGCTGCCTTCGATCGCGCCCGTCTCGTGTACGTTTATGTGCCCCGTGTCGCAAGCGATAACGCATTCGTAAGGACGAAGAAAATACGAAATAACGGTCATATTCGTCTGCGTTCCGCCCGCGATAAAGTGTACGTCCGCGCTTTCTCCGAGCCCGAAGAAATCTTTAATAAGCCCTTTGGCTCTCTCGCTGTGTACGTCCTCGCCGTATCCGATATTCTGCTCTTTTGAAAGACGAGCCAAAGCGTCAAGCACTTCGCCCGCACAAGCTTCGCTGTAATCGTTCCTGAACATATTTTTTCCCCGCTTTAAAGCGATTTTTCTATAATTTCCGCGATTTTTTCGAGGATTTTCGCGTCTTCTTTACCGAATCTCGCGTATTTTTCGCTGTCAAGGTCTATGACCCCGAAAAGCTTTTTATCTTTAAAAATCGGCACGACGATCTCGGAATTGCTCCTGCTGTCGCATGCGATGTGTCCGGCAAATTCGTGTACGTTTTCGACGATGACGGTCTTTTCTTCTCTCGCCGCCTTGCCGCAGACCCCTTTCGAAAGCGGTATCTCCACGCAAGCGACCCTGCCCTGAAACGGACCTAATTTCAAAACCCCGCCGTCGAGAATATAAAATCCCGCCCAGCTCACGTCTTCGAATTCTTCGAAAATCAAAGCCGCCGCGTTCGCTAAATTCGTAACGTAAAAATCCACTCCCGCGACCAACGCTTCAAGCTTTTTTAAAATTTCTTCGCCCATGCGCGTTCCCCCTTTCGTTTCGGAAATTATATCACCGCAAAGTAAAGATGTCAAAGAAAATCCGAAAAAATATGGCGAAAAATCGCCTATCTGCGCTTGAAAACGACTATTTCGGGGTCCGCGCCGCCGCACCCGTATTCACAAACGAGAATAAACTTCTCGCTCGCGACCACGCCGTAGCATCTCTCAAAACCGTCTCTCTCGATCTGGTTGCCGAGATAGACGTCGTTTTCGTTTAAAAATTTGACTTTCTGCCCGTTTTCGAGCGTGTATTCAAGATTGACGTATCCGCCGTAAAGTAAATTCAAATCGCCGACCTTAAGCCCCTCGACGCCCAAACCGTTAATCTCGCCGATAAGCGCGTCTTTAAGCTTCAAAAAGTCTTTGTTTCTCTCGGCGATACAGTTCCCGCCGAAAGGATGTCCGCCGCATTTCTCACATCCGCCGCATTTTTCAAGCATTTCACAGTCCTTGCAGCAATCAAGTCCACAGTAAGTCATATTTTTTCCTCCGTTTTTTTAAGCGTTGTAATACATATCGTAAACGACGTACCCGCCTTTATCTTCAAGCGAGTTTTCAAAAAGCTCCATGCACATCTGACATCTCGGTTCGGTCATCGGATATCCGCTCACGGGATAAATGCCGTATTCCGCCGAGGTTTTAAAGCCTACCGTGTTGTAAAATTTATAGTTTCCTTCGACGATAATGCCCTTAAATCCCGCTTCTTTTACCTTTTCTATCCCAAGCTTTATCATTTCCGACCCGATCCCTTGGCGTAAATGGTCAGCGTGTACCGCCACCGGCGCGAGCATAACTGTTTCCGTGTCCTCCGCCCCTCCGTGCCCACCTTCGGGCGTCCTCGAGAGCGGGAATTTCGAGAACATAAAATGCCCGACTATCTCACCGTCCAGCTCCGCCACGAACGAAAGCTCGGGTATATAAAACTCCGAAATTCGTATCTCTTCGATAAGCGCGACGATGTCCGTCCCGTCCGAATAGTCCGTGCCTTCGCTAAACGAGCGCAACACCAGCGAAACGACGTCTTTGTAATCCCTTCGCTCCTCGGGGCGAATCGTTATATTATTTATGCCTTTTGCCATATTAAAGCCTCGCGAAAATCGTTGCGTTTACTTACTTATTATAACATATTTTATTATCTTGTCAATGAAAAATAAGCGCGGTAATCGCGTACCTTGCCGAAAACCGCCGCGGTCGACTTTTCCGCGTAAAAGCACTATAATTCAAAAAACAAGCGCGCCGAAAGTCAATGAAGCACTCGCTCTGCTCGTATGAAGCAGAAGCCTTGCGGTTTCCATGAAGCGCTCGCTTTGCTCGCATGAAGCGAAGCGCACTGTTACTTTCCGTGTGCCGCAGGCACGCTTCATAGGGCGTAGCCCTGCTTCATTTTTCGGTTCCCCGCAGGTGCGCTTCATTGTGCCAACAAAAAAGTCTCTTTTGTCTACCGACAAAAGGCGGTTTTTTGAATGAAGCGCACCTGCGGTGCATGAAAAATGAAGCAGGGCTACGCCCTATGAAGCGTGCCTTCGGCACACGGAAAGGTTAGTGTTCGCTTCGCTTCATGCGAG
>JAZUJV010000035.1:0-10565 GCA_045642945.1 Eubacteriales bacterium
AGCGGCGACGGTGAATATATCGAAACCACCCGCCGCTACGAAGTGGCGGACGAAGAATACGGCGTTGATTTTATAGAGCTTTGCGTGGTGAACGGATACGCGCAAACTCCCGAAAAATGGGCGGCAAACAGCCGTGTGAAAGACCTTAAGCTCTATTTTAACGGCGAATACGTCGATACCATCTGCTTGGAAGATACCATCGAGCCGCAGTATTTCGACCTTAACCCGCATAAACTGCACTCCGCTTCCGGCGCCGAAAGCGTTTTCCGCTTTGAGATAGTTTCGGTATATCCGGGCGAGAAATACGAGGACACGGCGATCACCGGAATCGAAATCGACTTCTGGACGCCAAATCATTAACAAAGCTGACGCTTGTCTAAAATGACCCGCAGAAAAGGTAAAATCCCTTTTCTGCGGGTCCCTTTTTTACAATTTATCTAATATTTCCTATAATATACGCCTTGCAAAAACGTTTTTGCTGTGATATAATCTTATTCTGTATAATAATGAAATAATATTGCGATTTTTAGACTATCGAATTCAGGAGGATAAAAATATGAAATGCCCGCAATGCGGCTATCTCGAAAGTAAGGTCGTCGATTCCCGCCCTTCCGCCGACGGCAGCTCGATAAGAAGAAGACGCGAGTGCCTCGCCTGTCAGAAACGCTTCACGACCTACGAAAATATCGAAATGCTCCCCCTTATCGTTATTAAAAAAGACGGCTCGCGCGAGACGTTTGACCGCAACAAGCTTCTAAACAGCATCATCCGCGCCTGCGATAAACGTCAGGTAACGCTCTCCCAGATGGATAACGCCGTCAGCGAGATCGAAAACACCTTGCAGAATACTCTCCAAAACGAAGTTACGAGCGAACATATCGGCGAGCTCGCCATGGATAAGCTGAAAGATCTCGACGAAGTCGCTTATATCCGTTTCGCGTCGGTCTACCGCCAGTTCAAAGACGTCGGCGCTTTTATGGAAGAGATCAAGAAAATGCTCGCGGAAAAATAATAAGGCAGGTAATTTTTTATGAAACGTTTCGGTATCCGAAAATACATAGTTTTTATCGTTGACTTTTTGATTACGGCGTTTTCCTTCGCATTCTGCTACGTGATGGACCGTGGCATAATCACCAAAGGCTTCCCGTCCTTTACCGAAAGCAAGTTTCTGATACAGCTCGCTCTCGTTCTGGTGATAACCTCGGTGTTCCGCCTTGCGCTCTTCGGCTACGGAAGAGTATGGCGCTTCGCCGTCGCAAAGGACTATATCAGGTTCGTTATAGTCGACGCGATAGCGTTCACGGTCTATCTGCTCGTCCAAAGGTACCTTCCGCTGCTCGGCAAGGATTTCTTTGTCAATTCCTACCGTCTAAGAGTTATTTTCGGCATCGCCGTCTTCGCGATAACCGACGTTCTCGTGCTTACGAGCCGCTTTGTCTATATCTGCCTCCGCGGGATCAACTCTCTCGCACGCTCGAATAACGAAAAGAAACGTGCTCTTATCGTCGGCGCCGGCGAAGCTGGCGTTCTGCTTCTCAATGAGCTTCTCGGCGAAAAGAGCGTCTATGAGCCCGTCGCGTTTATAGATATCGACTCCGAAAAGATCGGCAAACTCATCCGCGGCATAAAGGTCTACGACCAGAACACCGACCCCGGGAAATTAAAAGAGACCGTAAAATTCGAAACCGTCATAATCGCCATCCCCTCGCTTTCTCTCGAAAGAAGAAAAGAGATAGTCAAAAGCTTCACCGACTGCGGCTGCGAGGTAAGAATATACGATTACCAGATGCGCGGAAGTGCCGAAAAAACCTCCCTCGGTATGCGTGAGGTCAGAATCGAGGACCTTCTCGGAAGAGATACTATCCATCTTGATATGGCTCCCGTCGCCGCGACCTTTAAAGATAAAGTCGTCCTCGTTACCGGCGCGGGCGGAAGCATCGGCAGCGAGCTTTGCCGTCAGGTCGCCCGTATGGAGCCGAAGCGTCTCGTTATGCTCGACGTTTACGAAAACTGTATCTACGATATCCAGCAGGAGCTTCGCCGCAACCACGGCGGAAGCCTTACGATGTCCGTCGAGATATGCTCGGTATGCGATAAAGTCGCCGTCGAAAAGGTATTTGAAAAATATAAACCCGAATACGTCATCCATGCCGCCGCGCATAAACACGTTCCTCTTATGGAGGATTGCTGCCGCGAAGCGGTGCTAAACAACGTCTTCGGAACGTATAACGTCGCCAACGCCGCCGAAAAATACGGCGTCAAAAAAATGCTTCTCATCTCCACCGATAAAGCCGTCAACCCGACTAACGTCATGGGCGCGACCAAACGCCTCTGCGAGATGATAATTTTAAGCAAATCCAACTCCACCACCGATTACGTCGCCGTCCGTTTCGGCAACGTGCTCGGCTCCAACGGCTCGGTCATCCCGCTCTTCAAGCGCCAGATAGCCGAGGGCGGCCCCGTTACCCTTACCGATAAGCGTATCGTTCGCTATTTTATGACTATTCCCGAAGCCGTCTCCCTCGTCCTCGAGACCGAGACTATGGCCGCCGACTGCGAAATATTCGTGCTCGATATGGGCGAGCCCGTCAAAATACTCGACCTTGCCGAAAGCCTTATCTCGCTTTCCGGCTATAAGCCTTACGAGGATATAGATATAATCGAAGTGGGTCTGCGTCCCGGCGAAAAGCTCTATGAGGAGCTTCTCATCAAGACCGAAGGCCTCGTAAAGACTGCCAACAGCAAGATCTTTATCGACCACGACGTTAAGCTTACCAAAGAAGAGCTCGACGCCAAGCTCGAAAAACTGCTTAAAGCCTGCGATACCTGCGACAACGAGGAGATACGCAAAGCTATCGCCTCCGTCGTCCCGACCTATACCCCGACGGATAACGCCGAAAGCCGCCGCAACGCCTCGCATCTGAGCGTTTCCGCGATGGCAAAATCCTAAAAATGCAATTTTTGGCATAAACATAACAAAAAATTGCAAAATTACCGTAATATTTCCCCAAAAGCTATTGCATTTTGCAAGAAGCAAGGGTATAATGTTGCAATATTATAAAATCTTACCCTGAAAGTGCGGTGAATCTTCATGGAACGAATCCAAATCATCTGGCTGACGATATGTCTTTACGCGGTGTTTATCGCGATAGTCGGCTTCGCCGGTTCAAGAAAATCCAAAAACATGGGCGACTTTACCGTCGGCGGACGCAACGCCGGCGCGTGGATGTCCGCTTTCTCTTACGGCACGGCTTATTTCTCCGCCGTTATGTTCATCGGCTACGCCGGCGGCACAGGCTGGAAATACGGTATCTGGGGCGTTCTCCCCGGTATCGGAAACGCGATAATCGGCTCGCTGTTCGCATGGCTCGTTCTTGCCAAAAGAACGAGAAAGGTTACCCGCGACAACAATATCGAATCCATGCCTCAGCTTTTCGAGAACACCTACGGTTCCCGTGCGATGCGTCTTTTCTCCGCGATAGTCATCTTCATCTTCCTGCTTCCGTATTCCGCTTCGGTATATAAAGGACTCACAAGCGTCTGTTCCGTCATACTTCACGTTGACGAAATGGTCTGTATGCTCGTTATTGCCGCCGCCAGCGCGATAATCGTCGTCGCGGGCGGTTATATCGCCGCTCTGCGCGCCGACTTCGTACAGGGCGCCGTTATGCTCGGCGGCGTTATCTTCCTTATAATCGCCGTCGTCAGAAGCGAAGAGGTCGGCGGACTTACCGAAGGCCTTTCGAAAATCGCCGAAAAAACCTCCGGGCTCGGCCTTGGCGCTTACCAGATGATAGGTCTCTGGGCTACCGTCCTTATGACCTCGTTCGGTACCTGGGGACTGCCGCAGATGATACATAAATATTACGGCATCCGCGACGATAAAGAGGTCTCCCGCGGCACCATAATTTCTACGATTTTCGCCTTCGTCGTTGCGGGCGGCGGATATTTCATCGGCTCGCTCTCCCGCCTCTATTTCGATTCTCTCCCCGAAGGCGGCACGGACTACCTCGTCCCGAATATGCTTAATTCCGAAGGCATCCATTCCATCCTCGTCGCGATAATCCTCGTTCTGCTTATCGCCGCTTCGGTCTCGACGCTTTCCTCGGTAACGATAACCGCTTCCTCCACCTTCGCGCTCGATATCGTCCGCGACAGGTTCTATAAAGATAAAAAGAAGGACGTCGCGGGGCTCACCAAAGCTATCTGCCTCTTGTTCGTCATTCTCTCCTTCCTTATCGCCAACTTCGGCGAAGGCACCCCGATACTCGATATGATGAGCTATTCCTGGGGCATGATCTCCGGCGCGTTCTTAGCACCCTACGCCGTTTCGCTCTATTGGAAGAAGGTCAATAAATACGGCGCGTGGGCTTCTATGCTCGGCGGCTTCTTCGTCGCCCTTCCTCCGCTCGTCGCGAAACTCGCCGATTCCGATATCACTATCGGTCAATTTGGCAAACTTTGCGACCTCGGCCCGCATTTCGCCTGCCTCGCCATGGTAGTTTCGCTTATCCTCATCTTCGCCGTCAGCGCGATAGTAAACGCATTTTCCAAAAGCAAAAAAGTACCCCAAGGAGCCTGATAAATAATGGAAAACAGAATTTTCAACAAAGAAATGGAATGTATGCCCCGCAAAGAAATGGAGGCATTACAGCTCGAAAGACTTAAAAATCTCGTCGATTACTGCGAGAAAAACTCCAAATTCTACTCCGAAAGGCTTAAAAAAGCGGGCGTTACCGCCGATAAGATAAAACAGCTTTCGGATATCCAATATATTCCCTATACGACCAAAGCCGACCTTCGCGACACCTACCCGTTCGGTATGTTTTCCGTCCCGAAGAACAGGCTCGTCCGCATCCACGCTTCCTCCGGCACCACCGGCAACCCCACCGTCGTCGGATATACCCGCGAAGACCTCGATAACTGGTCCGAGCAGGTCGCCCGCGTCGCCACCGCCGCGGGTGCGACCGAGGATTCGATAGTCCAGATATGCTTCGGCTACGGTATGTTCACCGGTGCTCTCGGTCTCCATTACGGCCTCGAGAAAATCGGCGCGACGGTTGTCCCGACTTCCTCCGGCAACACCGAAAAACAGCTTAAATTCATGCGCGATTTCGAAACCGACGCAATAGTCGCCACCCCGTCTTACTGTATGTATCTCGCCGAATCGGCTCACGCCATGGCGGATAAATTCCCGATGGAATCCTATAAGCTCAAATACGGCATCCTCGGCAGCGAGGGCAGCACCCCCGAAATGCGCGCCGAGATAGAAAAACATTGGGGCAACGGCTTCTTCTGCACCGATAACTACGGTATGTCCGAGCTCAACGGCCCGGGTATGTCGGGCGAATGTCTCTACCGCGACGGTCTGCATATCGCCGAGGACCATTTCCTCTGCGAGATAATCGACTCTGCCACCGAGACCGTGCTCGATAAAGGCGAAACGGGCGAACTCGTCGTTACCAACCTCACCAAGCGCGGTATCCCGATGCTCCGTTACAGAACGAAAGATATCACGAATATAAACTACGAGCCCTGCAAATGCGGCCGTACCGGCGCGAGAATGCATAAGATAATCGGCCGTACCGACGATATGATAAAAGTCCGCGGCGTCAACGTTTTCCCGACTCAGGTCGAAAGCGCACTCATCGGCGTCAGCGAGATAAGCCCGAACTATCTGCTCGTTTTAAGAAGAGAAGGCTACTCCGATTCTCTCGAGGTCCGCGTCGAGCTTATCGACGGCTCGCTCCTCGAACGCTACGGCGAGCTTCTCGCTTTGCAGAAACGTATCCACGATAACATAAAGGCTATCCTCGGCATCGAGATAAAAGTAAGCCTCGTCGAGCCCAACACCATCGAGCGCTTCACCGGAAAAGCCAAACGTATCCTCGATTTAAGAAATCAGTAATATAAATAGGGTATAAAAATGGAAAAGAAACTTCTTCTCGGTAACGAAGCCGTTGCCGCGGGGCTTTACGAAGCGGGCGTCCGCGTCGTCTCCGCGTACCCCGGAACTCCGAGTACCGAAATAACCGAAACCGCTTCAAAATACGACGATATATATACCGAATGGGCTCCCAACGAAAAGGTCGCCTTCGAGGTCGCGATAGGCGCTTCCTTCGCGGGCGCGCGCTCCTTCTGCGCCATGAAGCACGTCGGTCTCAACGTCGCCGCCGACCCGCTCTACACCGCTTCCTATATAGGAGTCGGCGGAGGCATGGTCTGCGCCGTTGCCGACGACCCGGGTATGCATTCTTCACAGAACGAGCAGGATTCCAGAAGACACGCTATCGCCGCCAAGGTCCCTATGCTCGAGCCGTCTGACAGCGCCGACGCGCTCTCCTTCACAAAGCTCGCCTACGACCTTTCCGAAAAATTCGATACCCCCGTGCTCCTTCGTATGAGCACCCGTATCTCCCATTGCCGCTCTCTCGTAACCCTTTCGGGAAGAGAGGAAAAAGAGCTCAAAGAATATAAACGCGACGTTGTAAAGAACGTCATGATGCCCGCTATGGCTAAAAAAGCCCATATAAAAGTCGAGGCGAGAACGAAAGCGCTGACCGAATGGGCGGATAAAGAAGCTTTCGAATGCGGCGTCAACAAAGAAGAAATTTTCTCTTCCGAAATCGGCGTCATCGCCGCCGGAAGCTGCTATGACTACGCCCGCGAAGCGCTCGGCGAAAAGGCAAGCTATTTAAAGCTCGGCATCGTCAACCCGCTCCCCGTCGAAGCCATAAAAGCTTTCGCAAATAAAGTCAAAAAACTCTACGTAATCGAAGAGCTCGACGATATAATCGAAACCCATTGTTTGAAAATCGGCGTAAAAGTCATCGGCAGGGAAGTCTTCTCCCCGCTCGGCGAATATAACCAGTCGATGATCAAAAAAGCCATCCTCGGCGAAGAGAACGATACTCTCGTCTTCGACGGCGATATCCCCGCCCGTCCTCCCGTGCTCTGCCCGGGCTGTCCGCACAGAGGCCTTTATTACGCTATAAGCAAGCTCAACCTCTACGTCAGCGGCGATATCGGCTGCTATACCCTCGGCGCGCAAGCCCCCCTCGCCCAGATGGATACCTGCGTATGTATGGGCGCTTCGGTCTCCTCGCTCCACGGTTATAATACCGCGCTTGGAAAAGACGCCGCCAAAAAGTCCGTCGCCGTTATAGGCGATTCTACCTTTATGCACAGCGGCATCACGGGTCTCGTCGATATCGTCTATAATAAAGGTATCTCCACCGTAATAGTCCTCGATAACTCTATAACCGGTATGACGGGACACCAGAACAACCCGCTTAACGGTCTTACAATAAAAGGCGATCCCACCACCGCCGTCGACCTCGAAGCACTCGCGAGAGCGATAGGTATAAACCGAATCGCCGTCGTCGACCCCTTCGATATCGAAAATACGCGCAAAGCGATAGAAACCGAGCTTTCCTTCGAGGAACCCTCGCTCGTGATCTCGCGCCGCCCCTGCGCTCTGCTCAAAAACGTCAAGCATAATCCTCCGCTTAAAGTCGATACCGAAAAATGCGTCGGCTGTAAATCCTGCTTAAAGGTCGGCTGTCCCGCTATCTCGGTCAAAAAACAGGAAGACGGCAAATTCAAAGCAACCGTCGACGCGAATATGTGTCTCGGCTGCGGAGTCTGCGCCGCCGCCTGCCGCCTCGGAGCGCTTAAAGGAGGCAACGAATAATGAAAAACGTCAATATTCTTATAGTCGGCGTCGGAGGGCAGGGAACTCTGCTCGCCTCCAAGCTTATGGGTAAAATCTTCATCGAGCGCGGCTGCGACGTAAAAGTCAGCGAGGTCCACGGAATGAGCCAGCGCGGCGGCAGCGTCGTTACCTACGTCCGCGCCTCCGACGATAAGGTCTATTCCCCCGTCATAGATAAAGGCGAAGCCGATATGATGATATCCTTCGAATCTCTCGAAAGCGCCCGCTGGCTTCCTTATCTCAAAAAAGACGGCGTAATAGTCTCCAACACCGATAAGATCGATCCGATGCCCGTCATAATGGGCAACGCCGAATACCCCGAAAACGTCCTTCCTCGTATCGAAGCCCTCGGAGTAAAAGTCGTCGCCGCCGACGCGATGTCGCTCGCCAAAGAGGCGGGAAGCGTCAAATCGGTCAATATAGTCCTTCTCGGCATCGCCGCGAAATATCTCGGATTTACCGAAGAAGAATGTCTCGATGCCATCCGCTCCACCGTTCCCCCGAAAACCGTTTCGGTCAACGAAAAAGCCTTCAAACTCGGCTATTCGCTGGATTAAGGAGTGAAAAATGGGCATCCTTATTCCCGAAATCGAATGTTCCTCGCGTGAAAATCTCGAAAAGATCCAAAACGAAAAACTCGTAAAAGCCGTAAAAAGCGCTTACGACCACGTTCCGTTTTATAAAGAAAAATTCGACTCCCTCGGCATAAGACCCGAGGATATAAAAACCGTCGCCGACATCGAAAAGCTTCCGTTCACGGTCAAAACCGACCTGCGCGACAACTATCCCTTCGGGCTTTTCGCCGTGCCGCAAAGCGAGCTTGTCCGCGTCCACGCTTCCTCCGGCACAACGGGTAAACCCACCGTCGTCGGCTATACGAAAAACGATATAAACAACTGGGCGCAATGCGCCGCACGTGCGCTTTCCGCCGCGGGAGCGACCAAAAAAGATATGGTCCATATCTCCTACGGCTACGGGCTTTTCACGGGCGGTATGGGCATCCACTACGGCGCCGAATATTTAGGCGCGACGGCGATACCCGTCTCGACCGGCAACACCAAAAGACAGATACAGCTCTTTCAGGATTTCGGCTCGACCGTGCTTTGCTGCACCCCGTCCTACGCCATGTATATCGGCGAAACGATGCGCGATAACGGTATTCCGCTCGATAGCATAAAGCTTCGTGCGGGCATCTTCGGCGCGGAGCCGTGGACCGACGAGATGCGCGTCCAGATAGAAGCTTTGCTCGGAATAAAAGCCTTCGATATCTACGGCCTTTCCGAAATAGCGGGCCCCGGCGTCGCCTTCGAATGCGAAGCGCATAAGGGCTTGCATATAAACGAGGATATGTTCTATCCCGAGATCGTCGACCCGAACACGGGCGTCCGTCTTCCCGACGGCGAAATAGGTGAGCTTTGCTTCACCTGCATCGGAAAAGAAGCCCTCCCGCTCATCCGCTACCGTACCCACGACCTCTGCTCGATAACCCACGAGGTCTGCGAATGCGGCAGAACTCTCGTGAGAATGTCCAAACCCGTCGGCAGAAGCGACGATATGCTCATAATCCGCGGCATAAACGTCTTCCCGTCGCAGATAGAGCACGTTCTTTTGGAGCAGGGAATGGAGCCCAACTATCTTATCACGGTCGATAGGATAAATAATCTCGACGTTATGTCCGTCGAGGTAGAGGTAGCCCCGAGTATCTTCTCCGATACCGTAAAAGAGCTCGAAAGAACGAAAAAGCGTCTCGAAAACGCCCTCCAGACCACGCTGAACGTCCACGCCGACGTCAAGCTCGCCGAATACGGCTCTCTCCCGAGGACCGACGGCAAAGCCAAACGCGTCGTGGATAAACGAATAAAATAAGAAAAGAGGATTTGTCATGTCTATAAAACAGATATCCGTATTCGTCGAAAATAAATCCGGCAGACTTGCCGAGATAACCTCCGTCATCGCCAAAGCGGGCATAGATATCCGCGCTCTCTCGATAGCCGACACCACCGATTTCGGTATATTGAGGCTCGTCGTCGATAAACCCACCGAGGCGGAAAAAGCGCTTCGCGAGGCGGGTCTTACAGTCTCTCTCACCAACGTCATCGCCATTGGCATCCCCGACAGACCGGGCGGATTTTCCGAGGCCATGACCGTGCTTTCAAAACAGGATATCGGCGTCGAATATATGTATGCTTTCATCTCCCGCGACCGCGAAAAAGCATATCTCATCATGCGCGTGCTCGATAACGAAAAAGCCGAAAAGACGCTTGTCGAAAACGGCTGCGATATAATCGACGAAGAAACTATCGCCAATATGTAAGGTGAAAAAATGTCGAAGCTCGAAAATTGGTTGACAGGTATTTCCACTTCCGACTATTCGGAGGAAAATTTCAAAAGGTTTTTAAGCTGCGGCGTTAAATGCTGCGAAATATCCTACGGCGTTTACGAGGAAGCTTTAAAGATAGATTGGAAAGCGCTCGATAAAAACGCGAAAAACACGGGAATAGTCCTCTGGTCCTACCACCTCCCGTTCTATCCGCCTACCGATATCGCCGATTTGGATAAAGAAAAACGCGCTTTCGCCGTAAAAGAGGATGTCGAGCTCATCAAAAAAGCCGCGAACTGCGGTATGGGTAAAATGATAATCCACGCCTCCTACGAGCCGATCACCGCCGAAGAGCGCGCCGAAAAGATGGAATGCTCGAAAGAAGCTCTCGCCATTCTCGCCGACGCCGCCGCCAAAGAAGGCGCGATAGTCTGCGTCGAAGACCTCCCGCGCTCCTGCCTCGGCCACGACGCGAAGGAAGTCAAAGAGCTTATCTCGGCTGACGAAAAACTGCGCGTCTGCTTCGACGTC
>JAZUJV010000036.1:0-2828 GCA_045642945.1 Eubacteriales bacterium
TTGGCAATTTGCAATTATCTCGCTCGGCGAAGCCGAGTTTATCTCTCATATCACGCCGCAGGCGTATATCTCTTATAAAAATCCATTTGCGGAAGCAAATGTACCTTAACGTTTGCGAAGCAAACTTATCTCGCTCGGCGAAGCCGAGCTTATCTCTCATATCACGCCGCAGGCGTGTATCTCTTATAAAAATTCATTTGCGCAGGCAAAAGTACCTTAACTTGCAAATTGCTTGGCAATTTGCAATTATCTCGCTCGGCGAAGCCGGGTTTATCTCTCATATCACGCCGCAGGCGTTTATCTCTTATAAAAAAACGTCGTCCTATGCGGACGGCGTTTTTTCATTCTTCAAAAGTAATATTCAAATTCTCGTTCCGTTTGGCGCTGTCCTCAAACACTTCCGTCAAACTGTCCGCGTATTCCCCGAGCGTCTCTTTCGCTTTCGCGAAGTTCGAGATTTTTATGTTCGTCGGGCGCATCATCGACGTCAGCACGTCGTGGAGCGCGTCGAGCGAATTGCCGTAATACTCGCAGTTTTTGAACACCTTTTTTAAATATAAATGCGTATCCTTGCGCGAGGTGAAGCACGCCGCGTCGATTTTATAAGTTTTTCTTCTCATATTTTCCTCTATTCCTCGCCGTAAAGCAGCGTAAAGCTTTCGTAATGGTCGTCGGTATAATAGATAAGCCCGTCGTCCGAATAGACTATTCTCTTTTCGCCGCGCGATTTTTTGTTATAGAGCGTGTCTATATCGCATTCGTAGTAATGCCTGTCCTTCTTTTTCGGCAGCAGACCTTCGTAGTTGCCGTAATAGTCGCCGCCGATACACATTCCGTGGGCGTATTTTTCGAGCCCGCCGCCCTTCCAGCCGTATTCGCTCTCGGCGAATTTTTTCGTTACGAAGTTCGACGGCAGATGCCCGTAGGTATGTATATACAGCGCGACGTCCTCTTTCGTCGTATAGATACCGTTTACGTCGATAGCGGGCGCTTCGGATATTTCCGAAACCTCGGATATTTCGGATTCTTCGGAAACTTCCGAGACCTCGGATATCTCGGATATCTCCGATTCTTTAGAAATTTCGGAAACCGGCTCGGAGCTTTCCCCGCTTTGCGAGCTTTCGGTGATATAGCTTATAAACGAGCTGAAATCAAAGCTTATGTCCGCGCTCTCGTCGATCGAGATAAACTCGCAAGCCGTCAGAAGAAGCATCGAAAATACGAGCGCGAAAACCGCAAAATATTTTAAAATTCTTTTCATATTTCCCTCTCGAATGATTTGTTTATAATATTATAACACTTTCAAACCCGAAATACAATAAAAACGGTTGAAAAGTCGCTTGTTTTATGCTAAAATCTTTTTTATCAAAATCAAGGAGCAATCTTATGAAAAAACTCACCGCGCTTCTTCTCGTGATATTTTTCCTTCTCGCTCTTGCCGCCTGCGGCGGGGACGAAGAATCGTCCGTAACCCCCGAAGAGACTTCCGCCGAAACTTCCGAGCCCTTTAAAGAGAGCGAAACCGCCGCGAAAATAAGAGGCTTTTTCGGCGAACAGCCCGACAGAACTCTTAAAGCGAAAAATCTTTTCGAGGAGCTCGAATACACCTATAACGGCACTCCCCTCACCAAGTATAAAGACCCCGATATGAACAAGCTCATCGACGGCGTCATCTTCGAGACCGTCGACGAAAACGGCTGGGTCGGCTTTAACGGCATGGCGCGCGTGAATTTCGACTTCGGTCTTGAAAAACACAGCCTCGCTTCTGTCCGTATCGCCTGCTACCAGCGCACCTCCTACGGCATCAACCTTCCGAAAAAGGTCTTCCTCGAGGTCTCCGACGACGGCGAGAACTTCTATGAGCTCTGCCACCAGCTCGCCCCCTCCGATTTCCGCGACAGCGGCAGATATTTCTACGACCTCGCTCTCCCCGGCGCCGTAAGCGCGAGATACGTCCGTATCACCCTCTCGGGCAACGGAACTTTGCTTATCGGCGAGATCGCGGGCTATGAATTTTGCGAAGACGGCAACATCGACGTCGCCGCCGGCGAGATAGCCGCGGACCACACGAACTACGATTATTATAACTATCATCTCGAAAAGGATATAACCGTCCCCGTCTCCGAAAGCGACGAAGACTATAAAAAGAGACAAAACCTCGCGCTTCTCGACGGAACGTACGTTACCGCCCGCTCCTTCGACGGTATCGCCCCCGCCTACTATTCCTCGAACACCGACGTCAGTGGCTTGCAAAAGCTCATCGACGGCAAAAAAGGCACTAACCCCCATTATTCCGACACCGCCAACGCCTCGTTCTTACGCGCCGTCGGAAGACACGTCGTCGTCGACCTCGGCAACGTTATGGCTGTCGATTCCGTCGGCGCCGAGATGCTCTCCTACCCCTCCGCGGGCATCCGCATCCCCGAATACGTTACCGTTTCTTTAAGCGTTGACGGCGAGAACTTCATCCCCGTCGACGAAGGCTATACGGGACAGTATATGGCGGACGGCAACTTCTATTACGATTTCTCGCGCAAGCTCGAAAAGAAGATGAAAGCGAGATACGTCCGCTTCTCGTTCATCAACCATTACAGCTACGAGACCACCGTCGAATGTTATTTCTCCGAGCTTGAGGCTTGGGGCACGAAAGACACAAGCGGCGCGGTCGACGCCTATACCCCCGAAGGCTGCGTTCTCGGCAGCTTCAACAGCCCCGAAACGCTCGGCATAGACGCGATCCTTTGGTCCTGCTCCGGCTACGTCAAAGACGGCTACGGCTTCACCTACGATAACAGCCTCGGCTATTTCGCCTACCTCGACGAAAACGG
>JAZUJV010000037.1:0-3207 GCA_045642945.1 Eubacteriales bacterium
GTGCCGTCGACCATGCCGAGACCTGCGCGAAGTATCGGAACGAAAGCGAGCTTTCTTCCGGCGACCATTTTGGCGCTGGTAACGCAGATAGGCGTTTTTACGGTAACGTCCATAAGCGGAAGGTCGCGCGTGGCTTCGTAACAGAGAAGCTCGGTGATCTCCTTTATAAGCGCTCTGAATTCCTTCGAGCCGGTGCGCTCGTCGCGCAGAATGGTAAGCTTGTGCTGAATAAGCGGATGATCCGCGATAAAGACTTTGTCGTTCATAAATTCCTCCGTCTGTCCGTTCGTTTTCTACAGTATATCACATCTTTTTCAAATAACCAATAGGAAATAAAAACATTTTCTTCTTTTTTGCTTATTTTTCGCCGAATTATTTTCTTAAACGGTTGAAAAAACCTTTTGCGCGTGATATTATGTAAACGAGAAAATGTCGAAAAAGGGGTTTTTATGCTGAAACGCGTTTCGGTAATGCTTGTAATAGCGCTCGTTCTGTCGGCGGTTTTGCCCATGAGCGTTTTTTCGCTCGGGAATGATAACGTTTACGACGTCGGCGAGCGGATAGTTTTCGGCGGCTATGCCGTCGACCTTGGCGGCGATACCTATTACGGCGGCGAAAAACTGATAAAAACAGGCGGCGGGGAAGAAACGACTGTTTTAAACCTTCCCGCACGCTCGCTTAATATATATAATGGAAGAATTTATTTCATCTCGGGTAATTCCGTTTGCGTTTGCGATTTCGACGGAAAAGATTTGAAAACGCTTTTTAAATCGGATGAAGAGGTGAATTGCCTTTACGCGCTCGACGGCGGGATATATTTTATGCTCGGCGACAGTGCGTGCAAGCTTAAAAACGGCAAAGCCGAAACGCTCTTTACGAGAAACGGCATGGCGGGCTTCTACCCGCTGACCGACGAAAAATTCGTCTGGCTGCTTGATAATCCCGCCTACGCGCCGATAGACGAAAGCGGCGACGAGGTCTGGGAGGATGAAATCCCCGCTTATTTCCGCTTCGTTGCCGATATAGGCGGCGGCGAGGACGAGCAATATACCGGCGCTGACGCGGCGGCCGCTTCGACGGGCGATTATTCCGGCCCCGTCGTTACCGTCGGAAGCGTAACACTCCCGCTCGCCGAGCATATGCCCGGGACCTTCTTCACGAAAAACGGCGAGGCGTGTACCTGCCACCATACCGGCTCTTCATACTGCGTCCAGTCGGTGGGAAACTGCAACTGTATGCGCTATTACCCGACGGGGTATAAGGAGACCTGTAAGGTCGACCTGCTCGGCGCGCAGTGCTTCGCTTTCGCGAGAATGGTTTTCTGGCGCTGCTTCGGCTTTATCGACCATTCGATGAATTCTTCCTTATATTATAATGTCGGTACGCTCGAAAGAGGGAAGGTTACCGAAAATAACGTCAAAGCGCTGCTTCGCAAAGCCGCTCCCGGCGCTCACGTAAGGCTCGCGAAGGGCCATTCCGTCTCGATACTTACGATGGACGACGACTTTATCGTCGTTTATCAGGGCAACGCGGGCGGAGACGGCGTCGCCACACAACCCTGCGTCGTGTCGACGCGCCGCTTCACCTGGGCGCAGTTCGCCGATTACGCCTCCGCGGGCGTGCTCTATGTGAATATGCCTTATTCCTATCCCGATTCCTCGCTCGTCGAATCGGATAAAGAGATAGGTTATTACCGTATAAAAACCGATCTTTACCTCCGTGCCGAGCCGAATACAAATTCCGAAAAGCTGACGATACTGCCGAAAGAGAGTATAATCCGCTTCTCCGAGATAGACGGGCTTTGGGGCAAAGCCGCCTACGGCGATTACGAGGGCTGGGCGTTCCTCGAATATACGACCTATTACACCCGCGAAAAGATATCTCCCGTCGGCGATACCTTCTTCCTCGATAACGAAGGGTATATCCGCGGCGCGGTATGGAAACTCGATATCGCCGCGTTCACCGAGAATTTCGATAAACAAAGCATAACCGTCCTTTCTCCGACGGGCGCCGCTCTTTCGGGCGAAGAGCCCGTGAAGACCGGATGCGTCGCGGCGATAACCGTCGAGGGGATCGTGATAGATAAAGCCACCGTCTGTTTGTCCGGCGACGTTAACGGCAACGGGATATTGGACGTCGGCGACTATATCTGTATCAAGCGTCAATGCCTCGGAACTTATAAGGCAAGCGGTGTCGCGCTTGCCGCCGAGGATGCCAACGCCGACGGAAAAGTCGACTCGAAAGATTATCTTTTCGTCCGAAGAGTGCTTAACGGCACGTATAAACCATAAATTTCCCGACAATTTTGATTAAATTTTTTCAAAAACCTATTTACAAAAGCAAAAAAAGGTGTTATGATAAATCACCAAAGTAATTTTATAAGGAGTATTTTCTCATGAAAAAAGCACTTGCGATCGTACTTGCAGTTGTTCTCTGCGCTTCTTTCTGCCTCGTTTTCGTTAACGCCGAAGGCACGAACGTAGCTCCGAAAGCAACTTACGAGATCCACTCGTACTATCAGCAGCAGAGCGTTTCCCCTTGGGGCTGGTCCGATGACGAAGCCGATGCCAAATACATCGACGAAACCGGCAAACAGCTTGTCGACGGCAAACACGCTGCAGATCCTTCCGCTTACAGCGACGAAGCTTGGGTAGGCCTCAGCGCCAACCATCCCGATTTCAAACCGGATAACAAACCTTGCTACGTTCTTTTCAAACTTGAAAAAGAAACCGTAGTCGGCGACGTTATCGTTACCGTCGGCAACATCGGTTCTGCCGGTATCAACGAAGCCGCTGTTATCACCGTTCAGGGCTCCAAAGACGGCAAGACCTTCGGCGACGAAGCCAAAGGCGCATACGTTGACGGCATCCCCGCTGCCGGCACCGAAGGCAACTATAAAGTTACCCTCAACGAATCCACCAACTACGTTAAAGTAAACTTCTATTCCTACGCTAACTGCACCGCCGCTCCCGACGACAGCTGGCTCAAAGAATTCTACAACGAATCCAAGAAGAGCGCAGGCTGGTCCTTCTTCGACGAAATCGAAATCTACGATAACGGCAAAGTAGAACCCAAGACTGTTGAAGAAACCATCGAAGTCGACGGCAAACTCGACGACAACGGCTGGAAAGCTGACGGCTGGACCGAAATCACCGGCGCTAACGGCTTCTGGCAGAACGACAAAGACGTTACCGAAGACAACGTTAT
>JAZUJV010000038.1:0-8050 GCA_045642945.1 Eubacteriales bacterium
CAGGGCGAAATGACCGATTACTACGACCCGAAAAATAATATAATCTGCCTTTCCGACGGCGTTTACGGCGAACCCACGATAGCCTCCGTCGGCATAGCCGCTCACGAGGCGGGCCACGCTCTCCAATACGCCGAAAATTATTTTCCTATAAAGCTTCGCAGCGTGATAGTCCCCGTCTGTAATTTCGGCTCGAGCGCGGGACTTATCCTTATAATCATCGGGTTTTTCATTTCCTACGCCGCCGATTGGCTAATCGGATTGGGGAATCTCCTCTATCTCCTCGGCGTCATACTTTTCTCTGCCGTCGCGCTCTTCCGTCTCGTAACTCTGCCCGTCGAGCTTAACGCCTCCCGCCGTGCGATAAACGCGCTTCGCGCGAGCAATACGCTCGAAGCCGACGAGCTGAAAGGCGCCGAAAAGGTGCTTAAAGCCGCCGCGCTTACCTACGTCGCCGCGCTGCTGACCGCCGTCTTACAGGTCTTCTACTACGCGTCGAGATTCAAGCCGAGAAAATAAAAATCCCGAAAATTTGCGCGTTTCTTTCGCCTTTTTAAAAAAATATGCCGTTTTTTATCCCGTTTGACCTATATTTTTTCAAAAATACTATTGCATTTTAAAAAAACGCGTGTTATAATTGGTCGTTAAAACTCGGGCGGTCCTCTGCGGCTCAGCAAGAACGCCACGATAATAAGGAGGTATTTGCTTTGGATATGTTAAAAGCATTTACGGATGAGCAGCTCAAAAAGGAGGTTCCCGCCTTTAACGTCGGTGATACCGTCAAGGTTTACCAGAAAATAGTCGAGGGAACAAGAGTCAGAACACAGATATTCGAAGGCACCGTTATCGCGAAGAAGAACGGCGGCATTTCCGAAACCTTCACCGTAAGACGTGTTTCCTACGGCGTCGGCACCGAAAAGACCTTCCCGCTCCACTCTCCCAACGTACAGGCAGTCGAAGTAGTCAGAAACGGTAAAGTCCGCCGTGCGAAACTTTACTATCTGCGCGAAAGAGTCGGCAAGAACGCCAAGGTCAAAGAAAAAATCTAAATCGGCTCTTTGGTGTCTGCTTTTTTGCAGACACCTTTGTTTTTAAAAAATCTTTACGAGGTGAGAATGTGAAACTTACCGAGATAAAATGTCATAACTGCGGCGCTCTTTTGTCTTTCGGCGAAGGCGATACGCTTATAAAATGCGAACAATGCGGCGAAATTTTCGATTTAAGCGAGCTTGAAGCCGAGGCTTACGAAGAAACCACTTCCGAAAACACCGTTTCCGAAGAAGCTCTCCCCGAAGAAGCCGCATCCGAAGAAGTCGTCCCCATAATAGAAACTCCGGAAGCGAAAAAAAGAAGACACGTCTCGACCGTTTACGATTACGCCGAGACCTTCTGCTACGCCCTCGCTCTGATGATGGTGCTTTTCCTCTTCGTGTTCCGCTACGTTTCGGTCGACGGCGAGTCCATGCGCGAAACGCTTCAGGACAGCGACAAGCTTATAATTTCCGACCTTTTCTATACTCCCGAAACAGGCGATATCGTCGTTATACAGCCCGAAAGCCATAAAAGCGGCGACGAGCCGATAATAAAAAGAGTAATCGCCACCGCGGGACAAAAGGTCTATATCGACTACGATAACTGGGAAGTCTACGTCGACGGCGTCAAGCTCGACGAGCCCTATATCGAGCCGATGCGCGAATACGGCAATATGCGCTACCCCGAAAACCCGACATATTACGGCGAATTCACCGTCGAAGAGGGAAGAGTCTTCGTCATGGGCGATAACCGCAACCACAGTAAAGACAGCCGAAGCATCGAATACGGCGAGATCCCCGAAAGCCGTATCCTCGGAAGAGTTTTGATAAGGCTCTGGCCCAATTTCGGCAAGGTGAGCTCCGATGGCTGATATAGTCTGGTACCCGGGGCACATGGCGCGCGCGAAGCGGCTCATAAAAGAATCGCTTCCCAATATAGATATGGTCATCGAGCTTCTCGATGCCCGCGCCCCGCTTTCAAGCAAAAACCCCGATTTCGACGAGCTTTTCGGCAATAAACCGATACTCACCCTGCTTACCAAAAGCGCGCTCGCCGATAGGAATATGACAGATTATTTCATAAAACGCCTGCGCCGCGAGGGCAATGAGGTCATGGCGATAGACTGTAAAACCGGCTACGGCATAAAAAACCTTAACCCCGCCATTCGCGGTCTTATGAAAGAAAAACTCGAGCGCGACGCCGCCCGAGGCATAAAAAGACCTATCCGCGCAATGGTCGTCGGCATCACCAACGTCGGCAAATCGACGCTTATAAACACCCTTTTCGGCAGCAAAAAAGCCGCCGCGGAGGACCGCCCCGGCGTTACGCGCCACAATTCGCGTATCTCGATACCCTCCCTCGGGCTCGAGCTTACCGACACCCCGGGCATACTCTGGCATAAATTCGACGATAAAGAGATAGGCGTCAAGCTCGCCTGCCTCGGCTCGATAAACGACGATATTCTCGATACGCTCGAGCTTTCGGTCAATCTTGTCGGTCTTTTAAGAAAAAAATATACGAAAAATCTCGAAGAACGCTTTAAAATCGAGGTTTCCGAGGAAGATTCCGATTACGAGCTTTTCAGGAAAATTGCGCGTAAACGCGGTTTTCTGCGCTCGGGCGGAGAGCTCGACGAGGAACGCGCCGCAAACGTCATCCTCGATGAATTCCGTGCGGGAAAAATCGGAAACATAACGCTCGATTCGGAGAAATAAACCGTGATAGACTGGGAATTTGAGTTAAGCCTCCGCGAAAACAACGAAAATATCGTCTGCGGATGCGACGAGGCGGGCAGAGGTCCGCTTTGCGGTCCCGTGGTCGCCGCCGCCGTAATATTGCCCGAAGGTCTTATTATCGAAGGGCTCGACGATTCCAAAAAGCTTTCCGAAAAAAAGCGCGATTATCTCTACGATATAATCCGCGAAAACGCCGTTTCCTGCGCCGTCGCTCACGCCGAAGTCTTTGAAATAGAGAAAATCAATATCTTAAACGCTTCTATGCTCGCCATGAACAGAGCGGTGGATAAGCTCTCGTTAAGACCCGACCTCGCGCTCGTCGACGGCAATATCGTCCGCGGATTCAAATGCCGCGCTGCCCCCGTCATAAAAGGCGACGCAAAATGCAATTCCATCGCCGCCGCGTCGATACTCGCGAAGGTCGCGAGAGATAAGCTTTTAAAAGAGCTCGACAGGTATTATCCCGAATATAAATTTTCCGTCCATAAAGGCTACGCCACGAAAGTCCATACCGAGGCGATAAAGCAATACGGACCTTCCCAGATACACAGGATGAGCTTCCTCGGCAAGCTCTTGAAAGATATCTATGAGCGGTAGAGAGATCGGCGATATCGGCGAAACCGCCGCCGCAAAATATTTAAAAAGACGCGGCTATAAAATTTTATCAAGAAATTTCAGCGGCGCCCACGGCGAGATAGATATAATCGGCTTGCGCTTCGGCGCGCTGGTGCTTTTCGAGGTGAAGACCCGCTCGAACGGTAAATTCGGCTCTCCCGCCGACGCCATGACCGAAGAAAAGTTAAATAATATAAAAAGCGCCTATCGCGAGTTCAAACGCGCCTATATGCCCTTCGGAAAATTAAAATATACGTTTTTCGGCAAAGAAAAAGAAAAGCGCGTGCGCCGTGTCCGAATCGACGGCGTCGCCGTTTATCTCGAAAACAAAACCGTCAAAAAAGTCGAACATATCAAAAATCTGGAGATAATACTATGAAATACGTCAGCACCCGCGACGGTGATAAAAAAGAATTTTCTTCCGCTTTCGTAATAAAAAAAGGTCTCGCTGACGACGGCGGGCTTTTCGTCCCGACCGAGATACCCGAGCTTTCGCTCGACGATATCGCCGCGATAGCCGAAATGGATTATCCCCATCGCGCCGCCGCGGTTTTAAACCTTTTCCTCGACGATTATTCCTTCGACGAGCTTCTCGACGCTTCGTCAAAAGCCTATTCCGAGGGAAAATTCGGCGCTTCCCCCGCGCCTATCTCAAAAGTCGGAGATAACTACTTTTTAGAGCTCTGGCACGGCCCCACGAGCGCTTTTAAAGATATGGCGCTCCAGATAATGCCGAGAATGCTTTCTCTTTCCCTTGGTAAAACCGGCGAAGATAAAAACGCGCTTATTCTCGTCGCGACGAGCGGCGATACCGGCAAAGCCGCGCTCGAGGGCTATAAAGATATCGACCGCGTCGGCATAACCGTCTTCTATCCGTCGGATGGCGTTTCCAATATCCAAAAAAAGCAAATGGCGTCCCAGGACGGTAAAAACGTCGACGTCATCGCCATAAAAGGCAACTTCGACGATGCCCAGACGGGCGTCAAAAAGATATTCTCCGATTCTTCCGTCCGTAAAACGCTTGCCGAAAAAGGTCTCTTCCTGTCGAGCGCCAACTCCATAAACTTCGGGAGATTAGCCCCCCAGATAGTATATTACGTCTCCGCCTATTGCGACCTCGTCAACGAAAAAGAGCTCGTCCTCGGAGAAAAGCTCGACGTTACCGTCCCGACCGGCAACTTCGGTAATATACTTGCCTGCTATATCGCCAAAAAAATGGGCTTGCCGATAGGAAAAATGATCTGCGCGTCCAACTCCAACGACGTCTTGACCGAGTTTTTCGAAACCGGCGTTTACGATACGAAAAAAAGAAAATTCGTTACGACGGTCTCTCCGTCCATGGATATCCTCGTTTCAAGCAACCTCGAGCGCCTTATCTGGTTCTTAAGCGGTGAAAAGGTCGCCGCCGAATACACGAAGGGCGTTTCGGAGGGAAGATACGAATATAAGGATAAAGCGCTCCTTTCCGACTTCAAAGGCTATTCCTGCTCCGAGGAAAACACCGCCAAGACGATAAAATCGCTTTTCACCGAGTTCGCATATCTCTGCGATACCCATACCGCCGTCGCCGCATACGCCGCGGGCGAGTATAAAAAACAAAGCGAAAACAAAATGCTTATCGTCTCCACCGCGTCCCCCTATAAATTCGCTCCCGCCGTCTTAAAATCGCTCGGCGAATCCGTCCCCGATGACGATTTCGATTCTCTCGATAAACTTCATAGCGTTACGGGCGTAAAGATCCCCGAAAACCTTTCCGCGCTGCGCGATAAGAAAAACATCTTCGACCGCGTCATCTCCCCCGAGGAGATGAAATCCGCGGTGCTTAACAAATAAAGGACGCAAAAAAGCGGCATATTCGCCGCTTTTTCAATGTTAAAATTGCTTCGGCTTGAACGTAGCGCAGACCGTCTGCGAGCAATTTGTCGCCGTCGAAGGCCCTACCGCTATCCTCGGCGCCGTGCAGTAGTGAACGCCGTCGTGATACGCGCAGTTCGTAACGCTGCAGCTGACCTCGCCGATGTGCTTCGGAACGTTGTTGAATGATATCCCGTCCATAAAACTTCTTCCTTTCTTCGTTTTTTATTCGTTTATAACTATTATCCCGTTTTTTTCAAAAAATATTTACGGAGATATTATGTCGATATTTACAATAGCAGATTTACATTTATCATATACGTCGAATAAACCCATGGATATTTTCGGTGAAAAATGGGAAAACCATACCGAAAAGCTCCGCGAGAACTGGCAAAACACCGTCAAGGACGGCGATACCGTGATAATCGCGGGCGATATCTCGTGGGGTATGCGCACGGAAGACGCGCTCGCCGACCTCTCCTTCGTCGAAAGCCTTAACGGAAAAAAGATAATCGTCAAAGGCAACCACGATTTCTGGTGGCAGACGATGAAAAAGCTTTACGAATATAAAGAAAATATCGGCGCGAAAAGCATAGATTTTCTCTTCAACAACGCCTACCGCGTCGAAAATTACGTCGTCTGCGGTACACGCGGGTGGTTCCCCGAGGATAATTATTCCCCCGAGGACGAAAAAATAGTCAATCGCGAGGCGGAAAGACTTCGCACGTCTATCTTAAAAGCCAAAGAGCTCGCCGACCCCGAGGGGCTCGAGCTCCTGACGTTTTTGCATTATCCCCCCGCCTACGGAGGCGTAAAATGCGGGCGCATCTGCGAAATATTGCACGAATACGGCATCAAAAAAGTATGGTACGGCCATCTCCATGGCGCGAAAAAAGATAAACTCGTCTACCAGACCGCCGGCGCCGACCTTACTCTCGTCTCTGCGGACTGGCTCGATTTCAAACCCCTGAAAATAAAATAAGACTTCTAAAGCGACGCCGAAAATCTCGAAGCGTCGCTTTTTCGTTTACTTTTATTTGTATTGACAACCGTGTTTTATTGTGATATGATTACCGTAACAAAATATGTTAAAAGGAGAATACTATGAAAAAATCAATCGCTTTGCTTGTCTGCCTCCTCCTTTGCGTATCCGTTTTCCTCGTTGCCTGCGGCGGCGATGAAGACACTTCTTCCCAAGCGGATAACAGCAAAGTTATCGGCGGCGACAATATCGAAGATTACGTCGATATGCCCGAGTTCGTCTGGAAAGGACAAAGCGGCTACGAGACCTTCAACGTATGTATAACCTCCGACGAAACCGCCGGCACCTACTACTGCGAAGACGTCGTTCCCGATCTTTATACCACCACCGACCAGGCGCTCAACACCGCCGTTACCAAAAGAAACGACCAGATCTTCAACAAATACGGCGTTGAGATCGTCGGTGTCCCCGTCGCCAACGTCGCCGAAGCCGTCAGAATGGACGTCAGCTCCGCGCTTAACGAATACGACGCCGCTCTTCCCTATATGAGCGCCGCCGCCACCCTCGCGCAGGAAGGCTTCCTCTACGACCTCTACGATTTTAAAGAATATATCCATTTCGACCAGCCCTGGTGGGACAGCAAAGCCGAAAAGGCGCTTACCGTCGGCGGAAAGCTTTATTTCACCACCGGTGATATTACCATCATGACGAAGATCGTCTCCTTCGCGATGACCTTCAACAAAGAAATGCTCAAAAAAGTCGCTCCCGACTACGATATTTATCAATCTGTCCGCGACGGCGAATGGACCTTCGATAAGATGGTCGAGCTCAGCACCCTCGCCACCGCCGATTCCGACGGCGTTGCGGGTATGTCCGAGAACGATACCTGGGGACTTTCCTCCTCCTATTCCGATACCTCCGTCTTCTACCTCGGCTCCGGCAACAACTACGTTTCCAAAAACAGCGACGACCTTCCCGAGCTTATGATCGGCTCCAACGAGTCCTCCGTTTCCGCCGCCGTTAAGGTTCTCGACGCCCTCCAGCTTACCGATTCCTGGGTATTCCATTGCGATACTCTCGATTCCTCTATCCGCTGGAACGTCTCGCTCGACGTCTTCGGCCAGAACCGCTGCCTCTTTAGAACCAGCGCCTTCTCCGCTATCAAAAAGCTCCGCGCCTATGTCGACGCTCAGGAATTCGGTATAGTCCCCGTACCTAAGCTTTACGATACTCAGGACGATTACTATACCTACTGCAACTGCTCTTACTCCTTCTGCGCCGTTATCCCGACTTCTTTGAACGAATACGACGCTCAGTTCTCCGCCTATATGCTCGACCTTATGGCGTTCGGCGGTATGAAACATATCACCCCCGCTTACTACGAAACCACCCTTAAATACCGCGATCTCCGTGATGAAGATTCCGGCGAAATGCTCGATAAATATATCTTCAATAACGTCGTTTACGACCTTGGCAACATCTATAACTTCGGCGGTGTCCAGAACCTCGTCGTCGGACTTATGACCTCCAAGACCAATAACGTCGCTTCCACTATCGAAGCCAATAAAGAAGTTATTGAAAACGCAATCAAGGAATGCATCGAAGCCTACGACCTTGATGAGTAATCCCGGGCTAAGCGATGCGGCGCAGACCGAACAAAAAACGCGAAAAATATAACGGTCGGCGTTAATTTAAGTTCAAACAAATCTAAATAAGGTTGAAAACGGGCGCTTGCGCCCGTTTTCTTCATCTTATGCGTTTTTTGTTCTTTGAACGAACCTCACCTCTCGTCGTACAAAAGTACGCCTTCGGGTTCGGGTTCGTCCAATCCGCA
>JAZUJV010000039.1:0-26199 GCA_045642945.1 Eubacteriales bacterium
GCACAAATAAAGGTTTGGTGTTCTGGAATGTATCTGAGTGTTGTAATCGGCTTTCCGTTGTAATAATAAACCGTACTTCCATATATCATAAATTCATACACCTCCGGTTTTTGTTGCGATGACGCGATTTTAACCGCCGAGCTTAAATTTCCTCTGTTCTTTGCATTCCGAGCAAATCAAGGCACTTGCCGAGAATATTTCTCGTGGCTTCGGTAAGGGCGAGGCGGTATTTTTCGGTATCGCCGCCGGAGCCCAATATCCGGCAGTTATGATAGAACTGGTTGAACGCGGCGCAGACGGAGAGCGCGAAGCGGGAGATAAAGCTCGGCTCGTATTCGTCGGCGGCGCGGTTGACCGTAGAAGCAAACTCGGAAAGCTTTCTCACGAGCGCGGCTTCGTCATCGCAGGGCTCGTAATCGACGAGAGTGCTTCTCTCGCCGCCGCGGCGGAGCACCGAAGCGGCGCGTGCGTAGGTATATTGGAGATAGGGGCCCGTGCTGCCCTCGAAGGAAAGCGCGTCTTCCCAGTTGAAGTCGGTATCTTTTATTCTGCTGTTAGCGAGCGCGTTGAAGACTATCGCGCCGACGCCGACAGCGCGGGCGACGGCTTTTTTATCGGCAAGCGCGTTGTTTTTCTCCTCGATTATCTTTTCGCATTTCTCGATGGATTGGGCGAGAAGGTCGTCGAGATAGATTATATTTCCCGTTCTCGAGGCGAGCTTTTCGCCGCCGAAGGACATCGTTCCGTAGGGGACGTGGACCAAGCCCTTTGCCCAGTCGTAGCCCATAAGCTCGACGGTTTTGAACCATTGGGCGAAGTGGAGAGACTGTCCCGCGCTCGTAACGTACAAGCATTTATAGAAATCGTATTCCTGCTTTCTCCATTTGGCGGCGGCGATATCACGCGTCGGGTAGAGCGTCGAGCCGTCGCGTTTTAAGATAAGGCAGGGGGGCATATTGTATTCCGAAAGGTCGATGACGCTTGCGCCGTCGTCGATTTTCAAGAGGTTCTTTTCGCGAAGCTCTTTTACGACCGCGGGCATTTTATCGGTAAAGAAGGATTCGCCGGTATAGGAATCGAAGTCTATTCCGAGAAGCTCGTAGGTTTTCATATATTCGCGTAATGAAAGCTCGCGGAAATATCTCCAGATCTCAAGATATTCCTCGTTGCCTCTTTCCAAAGCGGCAAAGGCATCGCGGGCGTCCTGGTTGAGTTTTTCGTTCGTCTGGGCTTCTTTATTGAATTTCGCGTATATCCTTTCGAGCTCGGCGACGCCTTCGCGCTCGACGATCTCTTTCGACGACCACATCTTAAAGGCGCAGATGAGCTTTCCGAAGCTTGTGCCCCAATCGCCGAGATGGTTTATCGCGACGACGTTATAGCCGAGGAATTTATAGATATTGCGAAGCGAATTGCCGATTATCGTCGTTCCGATATGGCCGAGGTGGAAGCGCTTGGCGATATTCGGGGAGGAAAAGTCGATACAGATCGTTTTGCCCTTCCCTTCCTCTTTGAACGCGTCGAAGGAAGCTTCGCGAAGCTTTTCGGTATCGGAAAGATATTTCTTTTTATCGAAGAAAAAGTTTAAATATCCGCCGACGGCGTCGGCTTTTTCTATTCCGCCTATACCTTCGAAAACTTCGGAAAGCGATTTCGCGATATTATCGGGACGGTCGCGGAAAATTTTCGAGAGCTTGAAGCAGGGCAGCGCGAGATCGCCGAGTTTGGAATCGGCGGGAGTCTCGAAAAGCGCTTCGACGGACGCGTTTTCGGCTTCAAAGCCTTTATTTTTGATAAAGTCGACCACCTTTTCGGTGATGACGGTTTTTAAATCGTTCATAGACATATTCACCCATATAAATATTATTAAATAAATATATCACAAATAAAATATAAAATCAAGTCTATAGCGCCATATTTCCGCATCCGGCGCGGTTTTTGTTCGGGAAACGGGCGCGGTTTTGGTTATATTTGAGAAAAACGCCCGATTGCCGACTTTGAATAAATTTTCGGGAAGAAAAAGCGAATAAAAAAGATCACCGAAAAATCGCCGCGCGGGAACTTTTAGCGATAGATTTTTATTTTTCGGGACAAACGGCGCGGGATAATTTTAAAAACCTTTATAAAAATCCATTTGCGCTTCGACAAAAAGCAAGCAGGCTCCCGAGTTAGAATTTCAGCACAGAAAATAAGAAAGAAAAAGGTTTGACGGAAATGGAAAAGGCAAGAAAAATTTTATCGAAAGAAACTTTAAGGGGACTTCCCTATCTCGCGCTCGCGTTCATTCTCGGGGCGACGTTTATTTTCGGCGGGAGCGCGCCGTTCGGCATCGCATTTTTGCTCGCTTTGCCGAAGAAAAAGCGAATTTATGCGCTTATCGGGGTTTTATTATCGGCTTTTCTTTGCGACGGGATGATCTTACAGTTATTTCTCGCGCTTTTCGTATTTTTCTTCGCGCTTTGGCGGGAAAAGAGCGGAGGCGTTACGCCTGCTACACGGTTTTTGCTCGCGCTGTCTTGTTCGGTTTTGCGCTCGGTCTACATAGCGCTTAAAGGCATCACGACGGTTTACGGCGTTTTTTCGCTTATCGCGGCGTTTATATCCTTCCCGTTTTTCGCGTTCGCGTTTTACGGCTATTTTGACAAAAAGAGCGAGTTCAAAAAGCACAGAAAAGATTTATCCATGCTCGCCTACGCTTTCGCTTTTTCGCTGTCGCTTGCAAGGTTTGATATCTTCGGCGCGTCGCTTTCGCTTCTTCCCGCCGCGGTCTTCACGCTCGCGTTCGCGAGGTCGAAGGGGTTCGCGCTCGGGGGTGTCTGCGGGATAATATGCGGGATATGCGGCGGAGGCGAGGCGGTAGGCGCGCTCGGGGTCATCGGGATGATCTACGGGTTGCTCGCCTCCGACGTCGAGCCGCTGGCGGCGGTGCTTTCATACATGCTCGGGGTATCGGGATATTTTTATCTGACGGGCGGGGAACACGTTATTCCCGCGATGATGATTTTGATTTCCGCGTTCGCCGTCTTTTATCCGCTTCGCAAAAAATTTCCGCTCGCGCCGCCGCCGATCAGCGCGGAAAAGCGGGCGTTCGACAGGAAATTATCACGTTACGCGGCGGCTTTTTCGTCGCTTTCTTCCCTGTTTTATACGGTCTCCGACACGACGAAGGCGCAAACCGTCACCGAGCTTAACGAAAACATCGTCGCGGCGGTGGATTCCTACTGCAATCGCTGCGACGGGTGCGAGCTTGACAGAAGCGAGATATCGAACTTTTTTACAAGCGAGGTCAGGCGCGGGGGCGTCGCGGTATATTCCCACATCCCGACGCACATCAGCGCGAGGTGTCCGAACGCTTACGCGATGGCGCGCTCGGTCAACAGTTTGCCTGTTATAAAAGAAAAAGAGGCGGAAAAGGGGCTTAAAAAGATGGCGGACGAATATTCGGCGTTCTCGCTCATTCTCACCGACGCGGCGAAGAAGCAGGAGAGCACGCTTTACACCGACAGAGCCGCCGCGGCCTGCGCGAAAAAGGAGCTTGAAAGCATCGGCGTAAAATGCGACGGCGTTCGCATCGTCGGGGAGCGCAGGCGGGAAATAACGGTTTACGGCGTTATCCCGTCGGAGATAAAAAGCAGCCCGAAGGAGATTTCCGAGACGCTTTGCAAAGCCTCGGGGACGAAGATGTCTTTACCCGAGCTTATTCCGCACGACGACTATATTCTATTAAAATCGCACACCGTCCCGAAAATAAAAGTCGAAGTCGCCGTTCTGACGGAGGCGAAAAACGGCGAGACCGTATGCGGCGACACGGTCAGCACCTTTGAAAACGACGAGAAATATTTTTACTGTCTCATCGCGGACGGCATGGGCAGCGGACGCGACGCGGCGCTGACGAGCAAGCTCGCCGCCATTATGCTTGAAAAGCTTCTGACCGTCGGGGCGGAAAAGGAAAGCGCTTTAAAAATGCTCAACAAGGCGCTTTGCGAAAAGGGTGAAGAAGTTTTCACTACCGTCGATCTGCTCGAAATCGACCGCATAAACTCGACGGCGACGCTGATAAAAGCGGGCGCGGCGCCGAGCTATTTTATCCGCGGCGGGAAAGCGTCGGTCATCGAAGCGAAAACGCCGCCGGCGGGGATCATGAAAAACGTCGTCGCGGAAAAAATCGTCTTCTCGCTCGAAAAAGGCGACGTGATAGTTATGCTCTCAGACGGCATAATGCAGGTCGGCGGCGAGCGGCTCATTCCCGAAAAAGGCATACCGCCTCTTCCCTCCTCCCGCGCCCTCGCGGAGAAGCTTTTATCAGACTCGCGCGGCAAAAATTTTTCGAGCGACGACGCCAGCGTCTGCGTGATGAGGGTGGTTTAGAGGAATATATTTTTTATTGTATTTCGTCCCTTTTCGTGAAAAGGAACCGAAAAGCTTGCGCCTTTTGAAAAAGGCGCCCGAAAACTTTTAAAGCGCGAAAGTAAACTTTCGCGGAAGAAAAATTAAAGGGGAAAATTTATTTTCGGCAAAACAATAAAAATCGGGAACAATGCAAAAAAGAGCGGAAAACCGCTCTTTTTCCCTTTTATGACCGTGTTTTTACTTTGTATTTGAAAAAACGGCGTTTTTTAAATTTGCCGTGATTTATAATTTTCGGTTTGTGAAGCAAACACCGTAAAATTATTCGCTTTTCATTTCTTTTTCGACCTCTTCAAGCAATTTTTCGATATGGCTTTCGGACAGTTCGGTCAGCGGGGCGCGGAGGATATTTTCGCAGAAGCCGACGTGGGCGAGGGCGGCTTTCAGAGGTATCGGGTTGACCTCGCAGAAGAGCGCGGAGACGAGCGGGAGGATATCGAGCTGGAGCTTCGACGCCTCTTTATTATCGCCGCGAAAATAAGCGTCGCAGATATTTTTTATCTTTTTCGGGAACAGATTCGACGCCACCGAGACGACGCCCTCTCCGCCGAGCGAAAGCACGGGCAAAATCCTATCGTCGTTACCCGAATAGACTGCAAGGTTTTCACCGCAGAGCGATATCGCTTTGGCGGTATCGGAAATACTGTCGCCCGCGTCTTTCAATCCCACGAGGAGCGGTATCTCGGCGAGCTCGCGCGAGGTCTCGGGCTCGATCTTCAAGCCCGTTCGCGAAGGGACGGAATAGGCTATCACGGGGATATCACCCGCTTCGGCAAGGGCTTTATAATAGGCGACGAGGCCTTTTTGGGTGCATTTATTATAATAGGGCGTAACGGCGAGAACGGCTGTCGCGCCGACCTTCGCCGCGTATTCGGTAAGCTCGCACGCCTTTTTCGTATCGCTGCCGCCCGTTCCGGCGATAACCGGAAGCTTTTTGCCCGAGCGCTCGCAGGCGAAGGAGATAAGCGCCCTTTTTTCGCTTTCGGAAAGCGTCGACGCCTCGCCCGTCGTCCCGCAGACGACCACGGCGGAAACGTCGCTTTCGAGCTGGAAATCGAGCATTTTCGCGAAGGAAACGAAATCTATCCCGTTTTTATCGAAGGGCGTGGCGAGCGCCGTCGCCACGCCGCGAAAAACTCTTGTTTTTTTCATTATTTTTTCCTCATATAAGTTGAAATATAAATTTATTTGTAGTATAATATACAAGATGGAGATTTATCCTTATACCGTTTGGTAATATTATATTCGCAAAAGCTTTCAAAGGAAAACGAAATGGATCTTTTAAAACGTTCATCTTACGCCTACAAGCTGCCGCAGAGACTTATCGCGCAGACACCGAGCGAGAAGCGCGACCACGCGAGACTTCTTGTTTTAGACAGGCAGAGCGGCAAAACCGAACACAAGACGTTTTATGATATAATCGACGAGCTTGAAGAGGGCGACTGTCTCGTTATCAACGACACGAAGGTCATCCCCGCGCGCCTTTTCGGGCAGGCGGAGGGCAGAGAAGGCAAAATCGAGACCGTATTGCTTTCGCGCGCCGAGGATAAGGACGGCGAGACCTGGAAATGCCTTACCCGTCCGGGCAAAAAGACAAAAATCGGGCAGAAAATCATATATTCAGACGAGCTTTCGGGGACCGTTACCGACATTCTCGAAGACGGGATAAGAGTGATAAAATTCGACTGCAAAGGCGTTTTCCCCGAGGTTCTCGACAGGATAGGGCTTATGCCGCTGCCGCCGTATATCACCGAAAAGCTTGAGGACAAAAACAGATATCAGACGGTCTACGCGAAGACCGACGGAAGCGCCGCCGCGCCTACGGCGGGATTGCATTTTACCGAAGAGCTTCTCGAAAGGATAAAAGCCAAGGGTGTCGATATCGTAAGGATTCTTCTGCACGTCGGGCTGGGGACCTTCCGTCCCGTAAAGGAAGACGACCTTAAAGACCACATCATGCATTCGGAATACATAAAAGTTACGCCCGAGGCGGCGGAGCGGATAAACGCGGCGCACGCGAGAGGCAAAAGAGTCGTCGCCGTCGGCACGACGAGCGTCCGCACGCTCGAAAGCGTTACCGATGAAAACGGCATCGTAAAGCCTTTTGAGGGCGAGACGTCGATATTTATTTATCCCGGGATAAAATTCAGATGCGTCGACGCGATAATCACGAATTTCCACCTGCCCGAGAGCACGCTTATAATGCTGGTATGCGCTTTCGCGGGGTATGAAAACACGATGAACGCGTATAAAGAGGCGGTCGAGAAGGAGTATAAGTTCTTCTCGTTCGGCGACGCGATGTTCATCGAATGATTTTCCGCCATGCGGCGTTGCTCCTCGGCTCGGACAGCTCGACGCTCGTTCTATGACAATAATAGTATTTTAATAGATTTATGTTGACATTTGATATACAATTACATATAATACTATTACAAGAAATCGAAAGGCGGAATTTAATATGGCACAAACCAACGTAAATATAAGAATGGACGAGGCGACGAAAATCGCTTTTGATAAATTTTGCGACGAGATTGGTTTATCGGTAAGCTCGGCATTTAATATTTTTGCAAAAACCGTTGTCAGAGAACAGCGCATACCGTTTGAAATCACAACGGAGGTCCCGAACAATATCACGGCAGCAGCGATGAACGAATACGACGAAATGCAAAAGCATCCCGAAAAATACAAGCGGTACGCAACGTTCAAAGAAGCAATGAACGAGGTCTTTGAAAATGCTTGACGTCGTTTTGTCAAATCAATTCAAAAAAGATTTGAAGCTGATGAACAGGCGCGGCGTAAATCTTGATTTATTGGATTACGTCGTAAACAAGCTCGCAAACAACGAAGAGCTTGAAGAAAAATATTATGACCATGCTTTGACCGGAAACTATGTCGGGTTTAGGGAATGTCATATCAAACCGGATTGGCTGCTTATTTACAGGATCAACGATAATGAACTGTATTTGTTTTTATCCAGAACAGGTACGCACAGCGATTTGTTCTGATTTTAAGTTCGGAAAAACTTTATGGAAAAAACGAAAATAATAACCGTCGTGGGACCGACGGCATCGGGAAAAAGCGAATACGCGCTATCTCTTGCCGAAAAGCTCGGCGGCGAGATAATAAGCGGGGACTCGATGCAGATCTACCGCGGGATGGACATAGGGACGGCGAAGCCGACCCCCTGCGAAATGCGCGGGATAAGGCATCACCTTATCGACGTGGCGGATATCGAAGAACCGTTTTCGGTCTCGAAGTTTGTCATCCTTGCCGAAAAAGCGATAGAAGACGTTTCATCGCGCGGGAAAACGCCGATAATCGCGGGCGGAACGGGGCTTTATATCGACACGCTCGTTTCGGGAATATCGCTTTCCGAGACGGAAGAGGACGAAGAATTACGCGAAAAGCTTTATAAAGAAGCCGAGGAACACGGCGCGGAAGCTTTACACGAAAAATTAAAGGCGATAGACGAAAAAAGCGCCGAAAATATACATCCGAACAATATTAAAAGAGTCGTCCGCGCACTCGAGATCTACTATACGACGGGGATGACGAAAAGCGAGCTCGACGAAAAGAGCAGGCGCGAAAGCAGGTACGACGCGAAGACCATTCTTCTCGTTCCGAAGGAGCGCGAGACGCTTTATAACAGGATAGACGCGCGGGTGGACAAAATGTTTGAGCGCGGGCTCGAGGAAGAAGTTAAAGGGCTCGCCCAAAGGGGATTACGCGATTGCCCGACGGCATCGCAGGCTATCGGATATAAAGAATTTTACCCGTATTTCGACGGGGTCTGCGGCATTGACGCGGTAAAAGAAGCGATAAAGCTGAACACGCGGCATTACGCGAAAAGACAGCTGACGTGGTTTTTGAGAAGAAACTACGAGGACGTGGAAATAAAAGAATTTTAAATTTCAAATTTCAAATTAAAATAGCGGAAAGGAGAATAGGTATGGCGAATGAGCCGACTGTTAAAGATAACGGCGAAGGCGCGATGACGGTAAAACGCATCAAGCAGAAAGAGCCGAGAAGCAAAAAGATAAAAGAATTCATCAAAAACTTTATAAAGCAGTTCGGGACCGCGGTGGTCGCGGCGGCAATAGTCGCGTATCTGTTCTTACAGCTGATGTTGAACGTCGGGACGTCGCTTACGACGGAATCGGCGGGATATATCACCGTCGCGGAGCGCGAGGAATTAACGGCTTTCCTCTTCCGCAACGAAAAAACGATAGACGCGGTCGCCGAAGGCACCGACTGTATGCTCGTCGAGGAGGGGCAGAAGGTCAGACGCGGAGAGAGCGTCGCGATAACCTATTCCGACCCGCACGACGTCGAGATAAGAAAACAGATAAGCGAGATAGACAAGCGGCTTGACGTGCTTGAAAGAAGCAACCTTTCGACGGGCGCGTCGACGACGAATATAAACGTACTTGACGAAGATATAAACTCGATGATTTTGTCGATGGTGCGCGAAAGCGACGACGGCAAATTCGACAAGGTATTGCGCGACAAGGAAGAGCTTCTTATCCTTATGAACCGCAGGCAGGCACTTATCGAGGCGAACAGCTATACCGCCGAGATAAACGAGCTTAACGCCGAAAAAGAAAGACTTTCGGGCGAGCTTTCGGGCGAAAGCACCGAGGTAGCCGCGACGGACAGCGGATATTTTTATCCCGTCGTGGACGGATATGAGAATTTCTTTACGCTCGACAGACTTAACCATTTATCCTGCGAGGATTTCGAAAATCTCGCGAACTGCGTTCCCGACAGACAGCTTATAGATTCCTCGTCGGGAAAGATCGTTATCGGCTCGACCTGGTATATCGCCGTAGCGACGACGAAGCGTACGGCGGAAAATTTCCGCGAGGGGAAAAGCTATGATATCGCTTTTCAGTATTCCGGAAACACCGAAATAAAGATGCTTTTAAAAACGAAGGTTACCCGCACGGACAAGGATATGACCGTTCTTATATTCAGCACGAAGGTCATTCCGAAGGGCTTTGACTTTTCGAGATGCCAGACGGTGGAATTGCCCGTCGCGTCGCACAGCGGAATAAGGATAAGCTCGTCGGCTTTGCGTATGAAGGACGGCGAGACCGGAGTTTATACCGTTACCGGCTCGAAGATAACCTTTAAAAAGACGAAAGTGCTTTATTCCTACGGGAGCTACAGCATTTGCGAAGTGCCCGTGGACCCCGTTTATCCCGACAAGACGGATATTTCGTATTCGTCGAAGACGGAGCTGTCATTGCACGATAACGTTGTCCTCGAGGGGTCGGACATTTACGACGGGATGCGAATCAAGTAACAAAAGTGAAGAGTGAAGAATTAAGGTAGGTTTTCGCGAGCGAAAACGGAAGAATTTTAAATTCCGAATTCCAAATTTCAAATTAAGGAACGAAATTCGGTTTATATTTTCCGCGAAAACTTGTTTTCGCGCTTTAAAAGCTTTTTTGCTGCTTTTTTCACGAAAAAAAAGCAGAGCAAACATTAAAAAACGGTGCAGCGAATGAACACACGGGAAGAAATAAAAGAGAACATCGCAAGAATAAAGGAAACGCTCGGAGGCGCGAAGCTTCTGGCGGCGACGAAGACGATAGACGCCGAGACGATAAACTTCGCGATAGAATGCGGCGTGGACGCGGTGGGCGAAAACAAGGTCCAAGAGGTTTTGGAAAAATACGATAAACTTTGCCTCGGGGACGCGGAGTATCATTTTATCGGCAGATTGCAGACGAACAAGGTAAAATACATCGTCGACAAGGTCGATATGATAGAATCCGTCGACAGAGAAGCGCTGGCGCTTGAAATAGAAAAAAGATGCGCGGCGATAGGCAAAATAATGCCGATCCTCGTCGAGGTGAACGTCGGCGGAGAAGAGAGCAAGGGCGGCGTTAAACCCGAAGAATTATTCACATTCTGCGAGTTTTTAAGCGCCCTTCCGCATATAAAACTCCGCGGGCTTATGGCCATACCGCCGAAAGCGGCAGACGGGGCGAAAAATGATGAATATTTTTCGAAAATGCGCAAAATATTTATTGACATTAGAGCCAAAAACGTAGATAATAGTAATATAAATATTCTTTCTATGGGAATGAGCGGAGACTATGCCGACGCCTTGAAAAACGGCAGCACGGAAATAAGGATAGGAAGCGCGATTTTCGGCGAAAGAGTATATAAAATTCAGTAAAAAAATAAAAATATAAAAACACATTTTATGGAGGTACATTATGGGATTCACCGATCACATCCGCGGTCTTTTCGGCGGCGATGAGGAAGAATTCGAAGGCAACGAAATCGAAGAAGAGGAAGCTGACATAGAGGTAGCAGAGCAGCCCGCAGCCGCAAAAGCACAGCCCGCTTCCAGACCTACCGGCGGTATATCCTCCGCAGCGCTTGAAATGAAGGTCGTAAAACCCGAGCGCTTCGACGAGGTACGCCAGATAGGCGAACATCTTCTTGCGAGACGCACCGTCGTTCTCAACCTTGAAGACACCAACAAAGAGACCACCAAGAGGATCATCGACTTCCTTTGCGGCGTTGTTTTCGCTATCGACGGACAGGTAAAGAAGGTCGCCAACGCCACCTACGTCGTTACCCCGAAGAACGTCGACGTTTCCGGCGAACAGGCCGAAGCGGCGGCAGAAGAGCCCGCCAAGGCAAGAGACCTTTTCTGATAAATAACCGAAAAGGCTTATTTTGGAACTGTTCCTCTATTTTGTCACGCGCTCGGTAGACGTGTTTTTAAGCGCGATGATCTGGCTTATGCTGATCCGCGTTATACTCGACGTCTTTTCGGACGGGGAATCGCGTTTTCACGTTTTCTGCACAGCCGTTACCGAGCCCGTGATAATGCCCGTGAGGGCGCTTCTCTCGCGCATACCCGCGCTTGACGAGTTCCCCATCGACATATCGTATATGGCGACATATCTTATACTTGCAATAGTTCAGGCGGCACTGCCGGTTTCGTAAAAAATTGTTACGGACAAGCAGTGCTTTTGGGCGTTCATATAATAATATTGAAAGGAAATTACGGAAATGCTGGCACCGCACGAACTTAAAAACAAGCAGTTCTCCAAATCCTTTAAGGGTTATTCCCCCGAGGAAGTGGACGAATATATTGCTTTCGTGACCGAGAAATATACAGAGGCATACCGCGAAAACAACGAGCTTGAAAGAAAGCTCCGTATCGTCGTTACCAACCTCGACGAAATAAAGGACGAAGAAGAATCCATAAGAAGCACCCTTATATCCGCACAGAAGATGGCGGAAAGGATCATCGCCGACGCGAACGACCGTGCCGACATAATCACCGGCGCGATAAAGGACAGATGCGACGGCGTTATCGCCGAGTTCAGACAGCAGCTTGAGGTCGAAAAGGAAAAAGCGTGGGTAATGCGCACGAAGATAATCGACTTTAAAAAGCAGGTCTATGAGCTTTACGGCAAACACATCGAAGAGCTTAAGGATCTTTCGGTGAACGAGATAGAAGATATCGTTTTGCCGAACGACGACGCTATCGTCGCGGGAATTTTCAACGACGTCAAGGGCAAGATTGAAGAAGAGACCGAAAGACGCAAGAGAGAACGCGACATGATGGAAGAAGACCCCGGCGACGCCGCGAAAGAAGCCGAAGCGGAAATGAAGGAAGCCGAGGAAACGGCGCAGGCGGAGCTTGACGAAGCGCTTGCCATCGCCGAAGGGCAGACCGAGCTTTCGGACGAAGCGAAGAACGCCGAGGACGAATATCTTAAATTTATGATGGGAGACGACGGAAAAGGCGACGACAAATAAGCCGATACCCGCCCCGAAAAGCTATGAAAGACTACAAAGACACCCTTAATCTTCCGACCACGGAATTCCCGATGAGAGCGAACCTCCCGACGAAGGAGCCCGAAACGCTTGAAAAATGGAACTCGGAAGAGCTTTATAAAAAAATGCTTGCCAAGAACAAGGGCAAAACTCCGTTTATTCTTCACGACGGGCCTCCTTTTTCGAACGGCAACATCCATATCGGACACGCGCTTAACAAGCTTTTAAAGGATTTTATCGTCAAATCGAAGGCGATGGAGGGTTATTACGCCCCCTATATACCCGGATGGGACAACCACGGGATGCCGATAGAGAGCGCGATAATCAAGCAGAACAAGCTTGACAGAAAGAGAATGAGCATCACCGAATTCCGCGACGAATGTAAGAAATTCGCCGAGAAATTCATCGACTTACAGAGAACCTCGTTCCGCAGACTCGGCATCGTCGGCGACTGGGAGCACCCCTATACGACGATGGCGCCCGAATTCGAGGCGAGAGAAGTCAAGGTATTCGGCGAAATGTTCAAGCGCGGATACATTTATAAAGGACTTAAACCCGTTTACTGGTGCGCGCACGATGAAACGGCACTCGCCGAGGCGGAGATAGAATATCAGGACGCGCCGTGTACCTCGATTTACGTTAAATTCAAGGTCGCGGACGACAAGGGATTGCTTTCGAAGGTATGCGACCTCGACAAGACCTATTTCGTCATCTGGACGACGACGCCGTGGACACTTCCCGGAAACATGGCGATAGCCGTTCATCCGAGAGCCGCGTATTCGGTAGTAAAAGTTCCGAGCGGAGAGAATTATATTCTCGCAGACGACCTTATCGAAAGCACGCTCAAAAACGCGAAGATAGATTCTTATGAGGTTATCGCCTCGTTCAAGGGCGGCGACTTCGAATATATGACGGCGAAGCACCCGTTCTTGGACAGAGAAAGTCTGCTTTGCACGGCGGAATACGTAACGATGGACACCGGTACGGGATGGGTACACACCGCGCCGGGATTTGGCGTCGACGACTATATGACGGGCATGAGATACGGCATAAAAATCGTCGTTCCCGTTGACGACAGAGGTTTCCAGACCGAGGAAGCCGGAAAATACGCCGGACTTCGCTATGACAAATCCAACGAAATTATTTTAAACGACCTTAAAGAAAGCGGCGATTTACTCGCTTCGGAAGAGATAGTTCACCCCTATCCGCATTGCTGGAGATGTAAAAACCCGATAATCTTCCGCGCCACGCCGCAGTGGTTCTGTTCCGTCGCGGCCTTTAAAGACAAGGCGGTCAAAGCCTGCGAAAACGTAAGCTGGATGCCCGAATGGGGCGGAGACAGAATGGTCTCGATGATAAACGAGCGCGCCGACTGGTGCATTTCGCGTCAGCGCAACTGGGGTCTTCCCATTCCCGTACTTTATTGCGAGGATTGCGGAAAGCCGATCTGCGACGACGAGACTATCGGAAAAATATCCGAAATATTCGGCAAAGAGGGCTCGAACGCTTGGTTCAAGCACGACGCTTGCGACTTCGCTCCCGAAGTATACAAATGCCCGCATTGCGGCGGCACGCATTTCAGAAAAGAGACCGACACGCTCGACGGCTGGTTCGACTCCGGCAGCACGCATTTCAAGGTGCTTGACGGCGAGCCCGATCACGTTCGCCCCGCAGACCTTTATCTTGAAGGCGCGGACCAATACAGAGGCTGGTTCCAGTCCTCGCTTCTTACCGCCGTCGGCAGCGGACTTGAGGAAGCTCCCTTTAAAACCGTTCTTACGCACGGCTGGACGGTCGACGGCGAAGGCAAAGCGATGCATAAATCGCTCGGCAACGGCGTCGATCCGCTTGACGTCGTAAACAAATACGGCGCGGATATTTTAAGACTTTGGGTCGCTTCGAGCGATTACAGAGTCGACGTTCGCGCTTCCGACGCTATTTACAAGCAGCTTTCGGAAAGCTATCGCAAGATAAGAAACACGCTTCGCATACTGCTCGCGAACCTCGGCTCGCCCGATACCGATTTTGACCCGAACAAAGATATGGTCGCGCTCGGAGAGCTTGAAGATATCGACAAATGGGCTCTTTCCCGCCTTAACACTCTCGCGGGGAAAGTCAAAAAAGCGTACGACGATTACGAATTCCACGTAGTTTATCACGAGATACACAATTTCTGTTCGATAGATATGTCGAAGCTTTATATCGACATCACGAAGGACCGTCTCTATTGCGAAGGCAAAGCGGAAAAATGCCGCAGAAGCGCGCAGACCGCGATGTATCTTATAGTCAACTCGCTTACCAGAATGCTCGCGCCCGTGCTTTCGTTCACGGCGGAGGAGACCTGGGGCTTTATGAGCCATATCGAAGGCGACGACGTATCGACGGTATTCTGCAACCCGCTTCCCGATTATAATTCCGAATGGGATTTTAAAGCGGAAGAAGAAAAATACGAAAAGCTTTTCGAGCACCGCGACGGCGTTATGAAAGCGCTTGAGCTCGCGAGAGCCGAAAAGGTCATCGGAAAATCGCTTGAAGCGAAGGTTACGGTTTACGCCTCCGCGGACGGCGAAGCGATGAAGTTATTTAAAGAATTCGAAAATATGCTTCCCACCGTGTTCATCGTCAGCAAGGTCGTTCTTTCGGAGGAAAAAGCTCCCGAAAACGCTTATTTCGACGAAGAAAACGGCATATCCGTACTCGTTGAGGTCGCCGAGGGCGAAAAGTGCGTCCGCTGCTGGATGCAGAAGGACGACTGTGTAACCGACGAGGACGGTCAGCATCTCTGCACGCGCTGTAAAGGGGCAGTATGCTGACGGCATTTATCGCGGCGGCGGTGGCAGTCATCGCCGTAGCAGCCGACCAGATATCGAAATATCTTGTCGTCCACGGAATGGATCTGCACGAGGAAAGGTCGATAATCGACGGTTTCTTCTCGCTTTACCGCACCGAAAACCGCGGAGCCGCGTTCTCGATGCTTTCGGAAAAACAATGGATATTCATGACGCTGTCGTTTATAGCCATGGCGGTCATGGTCGTGTTTCTGATAAAGTATCACAAGCGCCATATATTGATGACAGTCTCGCTTTCGATGGTACTCGGCGGCGGCATCGGGAATATGATAGACCGTATCCGTCTCGGGTACGTCGTGGATTTCCTTCGCCCCGATTTCGTCGATTTCGCGACATTCAACGTCGCCGATTCGTTTATCACGATAGGCGCGATACTGCTCGGGGTTTACGTTATATTCTTCGAGCCGAAGGTCGAAAAACGGCTTAAAGCGGAGCAGGAAGAAAAAACGGCTGTTTCGGAGCAGACCGAAAACGGAGACGAAAACGATGGATGATTTTTACGTCGTTACCGAAGACGACGCAAAAGAAAATTTAAGGCTCGACGTCGCGGCGGCAAGGTTTTTTGACATCAGTCGCTCGCGCGCGCAGGAGCTTATCGCGGACGGGAAAATTCTCGTCGGCGGAAGCCCGAAGGAGAAAAAATACGTCGTTTCGGCGGGGGACGGCATAGAGATAGAGCTGCCGCCCGAAAAAGAGCTTGAAGCGATACCGCAGGACATTCCGATAGATATAGTTTATGAGGACGACTATCTTTTGGTCGTCGACAAGCCGCGGGGAATGGTCGTACATCCCGCCGCGGGAAACCCCGACGGAACGCTGGTGAACGCGCTGCTTTACCATTGTAAAGGCAGGCTTTCTTCGATAAACGGCGTTATCCGCCCGGGAATAGTACACAGGATAGACAAGGACACCTCGGGGCTTCTTATCGTCGCGAAGACGGACGAAGCACACAGAGGTTTGGCGGAACAGATCGCCGTCCACTCGTTCACGAGACGTTACGAAGCCATCGTCGGCGGGCATCTTCGCGAAAGCGAAGGAATTATCGACGCGCCTATCGGCAGACACAAGACCGACAGGAAGAAGATGGCGGTAACCGAACAGGGACGAAACGCCGTTACGCATTACAGAGTGCTCGCGGAGAGCAATAACTATTCACATCTCGAGCTTGAGCTTGAGACGGGGCGCACACACCAGATCAGAGTGCACATGGCGTATATCGGGCATCCCGTCGCGGGGGACGCCGTTTACGGAAACGAGAGATATTCGCTTTCGATGGACGGACAATGCCTTTTCGCGAAATATATTTCGTTTACGCACCCGATCACACAAGAAATTCTTGACTTCGAAGCGGCAAGGCCGGAGTATTTTAAAGACGCTCTGCGCCGTGCCGGGCTTTGACATAAGTTGAAAGGACTCCCCAAAAATGAACGAAAACACCGTATTGATGCTTAAAGCACGCGCCGCGGAGATCAGGAGATATTCCGTTGAAGCGGTCTGGCGCGCCAAGAGCGGACACCCCGGCGGATCGCTTTCGATAGCGGACGCCATCGCTTATCTCTATTTTTACAAAATGAAGATCGACCCGAAGAATCCGAATTGGGACGAGCGCGACAGATTCGTGCTTTCGAAAGGGCATTGCTGCCCCGCGCTTTATTCCGCGCTCGCGATAAAGGGATATTTCGGGCTTGACGAGGTTATGAAGCTGCGCACGCTCGGCAGTATGCTTCAGGGACACCCCGATATGAAGGGCACCCCGGGTATAGATATGTCGACGGGCTCGCTTTCGCAGGGCTTTTCCGCCGCTTGCGGTATGGCGGCGACGGCGAAGCGCAAGGGACTGAATTGGAAAGTTTACACCGCTCTCGGCGACGGCGAAACCGAGGAAGGTCAGGTCTGGGAAGCCGCAATGTTCGCCAATCAATACGGTTTGAATAATTTAACAGCGTTCATCGACAGCAACGGATATCAGATAGACGGCGCCGTCAGGGACGTTATGGACCCCAACCCTCTTGACGAGAAATTCAGAGCCTTCGGCTGGTACGCCACGGTCATCGACGGGCACGATTTCGAAGCCATCGACAAAGCCGTTAAAGAATGCGAAGCGAGCGGCAAGCCGGGCGCGATAATTTTAAAGACCGTCAAGGGCAAAGGCGTTTCCTATATGGAAAACAACTATCAATGGCACGGAAAAGCTCCGAAGGACGAGGAATACGCTATCGCCGAAAAAGAGCTTGACGAAGCCGTAAGGATCACGAAGGAGGCGCTTATAAATGGCTGATAAAGAAGCGACACGCGCCGCTTACGGCAGAAAACTTGCCGAGCTGGGCGAAAAATACGATTTCTTTGTGCTTGACGCCGACCTTTCCGGATCGACGCAGACGGCGGTTTTCGCCAAAAAATACCCCGAAAGATTTTTTAACTGCGGTATCGCGGAAGAAAATATGGTCTCGGTCGCCGCGGGCATAGCCGCAACCGGAACGCCCGCTTTCGCTTCGTCGTTCGCGATGTTCGCTTGCGGCAGAGCTTTCGAGCAGATACGCAACAGCGTCGCTTACCCGAATCTTCCCGTTAAGATTTGCGCGTCGCACGCGGGTATCACCGTCGGCGAGGACGGCGCGACGCACCAGTTCTGCGAGGATATCGCAATTATGCGCGCACTCCCGAATATGACGGTAGTCTGCCCCGCGGACTCCGCTTCGACGGAAGCGCTCGTTGAGGAGATTTTAAAATACGAAGGTCCCGTATATATGCGGTTGGGCAGATTCGCCGTTCCGCAGTTTTATACGAAGGGCGAGCGAGAATTCAAGCTCGGCAAAGGCATAGTTCTCGCCGAGGGCAGCGACGTTACGATTGTCGCGACGGGCATTATGGTCGCCGCCGCGATGGAAGCGAGAAATATTCTTAAAGAAATGGGCATAAACGCCGCGGTCATAGACATCCACACGATAAAACCGATAGACAGAGAGCTTATTTTGAAATACGCTTCCGTATCGGGCAACGTCGTTACCGCCGAGGAACACAGCGTTATAGGCGGGCTCGGCGACGCCGTGGGCGAAATACTTGCCGAAACGGGCTGCGCGAAGCTTAAAAAGCTCGGCATAAACGACGTTTTCGGCACGAGCGCAAGCGCTTCAGTATTGCTCGAGCATTACGGGCTGAACGCGGAAGGCATCGTAAACAAAGTTAAAGAAATTTTAAATAAATAAACCAAAGGGAGCGGTTTCCCGAAGATCCCGCTCCCGCTTTTTATGATTATGAAGATTAAAGAACTTATTTCGCTGCTTGAACAAGAAATACCGAAGGAGCTTTCGGAAAATTGGGACAACGACGGCGCGATGATCGTACCGAATTCCAACGCCGACGTTAAAAAAGTTCTCGTCGCGCTCGACTGTACGGGCGAGGCGATAGACGAGGCGATAAACCTCGGATGCAACGTTATAGTTACGCATCATCCGCTCGTTTTCCGCCCCGTAAACCGTATTCTCGACACGAATCCGACGGCAAAACGGATGATAAGCTGTATCGAAAACGGGATAGCCGTACTCTCCTACCATACGCGTCTTGACAGTATGGACGGCGGGGTGAACGACTGTCTTGCCGAAAGGATAGGGCTTTATAATGCCGAGGCGTTCGTTCCCTACGGCAGAGTGGGCGAATTTGATCACGAGCGCGATTTCGCCGATTTTATCGAGGACATCGAGAAAAAACTTGACGAAAAGCCGCAAGCCATCGTCAACCGCGGGGGGAGCGTTAAGAAAGTCGCTCTCGTCTCGGGCGGGGGCAAAGGCGAGGTGCTCGCGGCGTTCAATACCGGCGCGGACACCTATCTTACCGGCGAAGCGAGCCACGACGCGCTTATCGAGGCGGCGGAGCTCGGGATGAATATGGTATGCTTCACGCATCACGCGACGGAAAGAGTCGTGCTTCCCGCTTTAAAAGAAATTGTCGAGGAATGCGGCGCGGAGGCTGTCGTTTTCGATTTCGACACGGCGGTGGAATATGGCGTTTGACGGATTATTCTGCGAGGCGTGCGCGAGAGAGCTTGACAAATGGGCGGACGCGAGGGTGGAAAAGGTTTTCCAGAGCTCGCAGACCTGCTTTTTCTTCAATATTTATAAAGACGGCACGCGCGCGAACCTTATAATTTCCGCGTCGGCGGCGAAGCCCATGCTTGCCGTTACGACGGAGAGCGTCGCGCATCCCGACGACCCGACGAGTACCTGTATGCTTTACCGCAAGCACCTGCAAAACGGCAAGTTAGTTAAGGTCGAGGCGATAAAAAACGAAAGAACCGTCAGATTTTCTTTCGACGCGGCGGACGAGATGGGATATATCAGGCGCAAGCATATCTACGCCGAGATGATGGGCAAGCGCTCGAACATTCTTCTGACCGACGGCGACGACAGGATAATTTCCGCCGCGTATGTTTCGGACGTTACCGGAACGGGCAGAAGGATCATGGTCGGGTTCCCTTATGAACTGCCCGAAAGCCAGAACAAGCTTTCGGCTTTCGATATATCGGAAGAGGACTTTTTATCTCTTTGCAAAGAAAAGAGCGGAATGGCGGGCAGCGAGTTTCTTTTAAAGAATTTCTTGGCGTTTTCGCCGCTTACCGCAAGGGAGACAGCGTTTCGCGCTTTCGGCGACAGCGACGGAGAAGTAAACGAAAAGAGCGGAAAAGCGCTTTTTTGCGAGATAGAAAAGCTTAAAAACGTCTTTGAGACCGAAGCTTTTATGCCTTGCGCCGCTTACGGCGGGGACGGCGGGATAGAATATTCCTATATCTCGCTTTCGCAGTATGAAAATTTATATAAGCTCGTTAATTACGAGAGCTTTTCTCGCCTTCTCGCCGACTATTTCGGGAGATACGAGGAAGCGGTAAACATAAGCAAATACGCGCACGAGCTGACGCGGGCGGTGAACAACCATATAAGCAGAGTCGAAAAGAAGTTAGGGCTTTTGAAAAACGACCTTGCCGACACGGCGGATATGGAAAAGGTCAGGATAAAAGGCGACGTCATCACCGCGAATATTTATCGGATAAAGCAGGGCGACAGCTCTTTCACGGGCATAGACTATGAAAGCGGGAACGAGATAACCGTCCCGCTCGACGTGTCGCTTACTCCCGCGAAAAACGCGCAGAAATATTATAAAAAATACGCCAAAAAGAAGCGCGCGGCGGTGGCTTTGAAGGAGCAGATAGAGATATCGAACGCCGAATACGAATATCTTTGCGGCGTTTCGGGCTTTATCGAGAGAAGCGCGACGCCCGCGGAGCTTTCGGAGATACGCGCCGAATTGGTCGAGGGCGGATATATCTTTGAAAAGATAAACAAGAACAAAAAGAAGAAAACCCCGCCGGCAAGGCCGCTTTCTTTTAAGACGACGGACGGGCTTGCCGTGCGCGTCGGGCGTAACAACAAGCAAAACGACGCGCTTACCGGCAGCGCGGAAAGATATGAGATTTGGTTTCATATAAAGGGTTTTCACGGCTCGCACGTTATTCTTACGCCGAATATGAACGAGGAGCCGAGCGCGAGGGATTACACCGAGGCGGCGATGCTCGCGGCGTATTACAGCGAAAAACGCGGGAGCAAAAACGTTTCGGTCGACTATACCGCGGTCAAAAACCTTAAAAAGCCGAACGGCAGTGCGCCGGGATTCGTTACCTACGATAAATATTTTTCGGCGGTCGTCGACGCGAGCGACCCGTTTTTAAAGAAATGAGGCTTTAAAGAGATGTTTAACGAACGCTCTTTGCCGCTTTTTAAAGAAAGCGGAATAGAAAAACTTAAAAACGCAAGCGTCGCCGTTGTCGGTTTGGGCGGCGTCGGGTCGTGGTGTGCCGAGGCGCTCGTTCGCGCGGGTGTCGGGAATATCACAGTCGTCGACCACGACGTTATCTCGGATTCCAACCGCAACAGACAGCTTATCGCTCTTTCGTCGACTGTCGGAAGCAAAAAAGCGATAACAGAAGCGGAAAGACTTAAAGACATAAACCCCGAATGTAACGTCGAAGCGCTGGATATCTTTCTTTCCGCGGAGACGCTGGAAGCTTTTGACGTAACGAGATTCGATCACGTCGCGGACTGCATCGACACGGTAACGTCGAAGCTCGCTTTGATAAAAGAATGTAACGACAAGGGCGTAAAAATCATCAGCGCGATGGGCACGGGAAATCGGCTTGACCCGTCGAAAATCGAGGTAAAAGATATTTTTTCGACGTCGGGATGCCCTCTCGCAAGGGTGATGAGAAGGGAGCTTCGCGCAAGAAATATCGAAAGCCTGAAGGTCGTTTGTTCGGATGAGCCGAGCATGGACTGTATAGCCGGACGCGACGGAGAGACGCACAAGGCGACGCCGTCGAGCGCGGTTTTCGTTCCCGCCGCCGCGGGTTTAAGAATGGCTTATGAAATAGTTTCGGAGATGATTTTATGAAACAGAAATGGAAAGGCGGCGCGATGCTTTCGCCGCTTCCCGCAGTGCTTGTGAGCTGCGGCGACGAAGAAAACGCGAATATTCTTACGATAGCGTGGACGGGTATCCTTTCGACGACGCCGCCGAGAGTTTATATTTCGGTGCGCCCGACAAGACATTCTTTTGATATCATCGAAAAGACGGGGGAATTTTGTATCAATCTTCCCTGCTCCTATAACGTGCGTCAGCTTGACTTTTGCGGAGTGAAATCCGGAAAAGACACGGATAAGTTCAGAGAGGCGCGTTTCACGAAGGAGCAGTCTTTTGAGGTAAACTGTCCATCGGTGGCGGAATGTCCCGTTACGCTTGAATGCAAGGTTTTCGACAAGCGGGATTTCGGCACGCACACGGCGTTTTTCGCCGACGTAGCCGCCGTTTCGGTCGATGAAAAGCTTATAGACGAAAACGGGCGGCTCGCGCTTGAAAAGGCGGGCTTGCTTGCCTACGCGCACGGGCAGTATTTCGCGCTCGGCAAAAAGATAGGCGAGTTCGGTTTCTCGGTCAAAAAGAAAAAGAAAGGCAAAAAATGAGCTTTATAACGGTCATTCACGTCGGCGATTTTAAGGAAAGCTATTTTAAGGACGCCGAAAACGAATATATAAAAAGAATAAGGCCTTTTGCCGATTATAAAACCGTTTGTATAAAGGAAGAAAGCACTTTCGGCGAGGAATCCGACAAGCTTATCGAACGGGCGCTTGAAAAAGAGGCGGAAAATATTCGGAAAAACATTCCGAAGGGCGCTTTGAAGATAGCTTTATGCATCGAGGGGAAGCAGGTAGGCAGCGTCGATTTTTCGAGAATCGTCGCCGAAAGCGACAGGAATATATGCTTTATGATCGGGTCGAGCTTCGGGCTTGACGAGAAGTTAAAAAGCGAATGTGATATGAAGCTTTCGATGTCGGAGATGACGTTTCCGCACATGCTCGCGAGGGTGATGCTGGCAGAACAAGTCTATCGCGCATTTATGATAAAAGCAGGTAAAAAGTATCACAAATAAAGTCGGCGGAGATAATTATGTTTAAAAAAATTATTGCGATTCCGGTGTTTATTATGATGACGATATCTTTATGTTTGATATTCCCGCAAGCCGAAACAAACGGCGCGCCGAAGACTTTACCCGCGGTACGCGAATGGGTCGGCGGCAGCGGGAAATTTTATATTACCGACAAAACGAGCATCGCGCTTGAGAGCGAAAACATACTTACAGGCGCGAAAAAAGAGATTATAAAGGGCTATTTCAAAGAGATATGCGGGGTAGATATCGCTTTTGTCGGCGAGGCAAAAGACGGAGATATAGCACTTTCGGTCATTGACGAAGCCAAGCTCGGGAGCGAAGGATATATCGCGGAGATCGGCGACAAAATCTCGATAAAAGCGAACGGCGAAATAGGACTTTTCTACGGGATGATCTCGATTCTTCAATCGGTGAAAGCCGACGGATACGTTCCGAAGGGCGTCATTACCGACTATCCCGAATATGAGATTCGCTCGGGGATGATAGATGTCGCGAGAGCTTATATTCCGCTTGATTACCTTACCGAGATCGCAAAATATTTCGCGTGGTTCAAGCTTAACGAGATACACGTTCACATAAACGACCGCGGAAGCGACGGGGTCGGATATTTCCGTCTCGAAAGCGACGTCCCGAATTTAACTTCCGAAGAGCATTACACGAAGGAAGAATACAAGAATTTTCAGAAAGAGCTTATAAATTACGGCGTAAACGTCGTTACCGAGATAGACACGCCCGCGCACTCATCCTGTTTTAAAAGAGCCGTGCCGCAGCTTATGTTCGACGAAGGGCATCTTGACATAAGAAAGACCGAAACGGTCGATTTCGTCAAGGCGCTATGGGACGAATATATCACGGGCGAAGACCCCGTTTTCGTCGGGAAGACGGTTCATTTCGGCACGGACGAGTTCCCCGAAGGGTATAACGAGGAGATGCGCGCATACACCGACGCGGTTATGAAGCACATTCAGTCGCGCGGGTACGAAACGCGCTTCTGGGGCTCGTTCGGCGGGAAAGGCTTTAACGGCGAGACGGAGGTCTCGGGAAATTCACAATGTAATTTCTGGGCGGTCGAGCTTTCGGATTACAAGGTTCTTTTCGACATGGGTTACGATATAATCAACTCGGTGGGGCCCGTGCTCTATTGCGTGCCGGGCGGAAATTACGGTTTCGCGGATTACTATGATTTAAAACGGCTTTACACCACTTGGCAGGTGAACTATATGGGGTACGGCGCGGGCGACGCGGTGGACCCCGAAAGTGAGCAGCTGAAAGGCGCTTCGTTCTCGCTCTGGAACGACCTTTGGGGACAAAACCTCGGGTGGTCGGTTTTCGATATTTTCGACAGAGTCCGGTACGAGGTCGCGCTTATTTCGGAAAAGGCGTGGTGCGGATTACAGACCGAAGACATCGGCGCGGAGGACTTTTTGAGCCGCTTTGAGCTTTTCACGGAAAAAGCGCCGCTGACGAATCCGTCGAGATTTGCAGAATTGCCGATAGAAGATAAAATTCCCGAAGGGGTGAGCTCTATCGGGTATCCTTACGTTTTCGAAGCGAATATCAAGCTTGACGCGCTCGGAATGAACATTCTTTCGGGCAAGGACGGCAGGCTTTTCGTCGACGGGAACGGAAAGGCATCTTATTCGCGCGAGAAATATACTTTCAGCTTCGGCACGAAATTCAAAAAGGGCGAGGAGCATAATATAAAGCTTTATTCCGACAGTGCGCGGACGCTTCTTATCGTGGACGGGAAATATTTTTACGACCCCGTAAACGAGATAAACAAGGCGTGCGACAAGAGCTTTTCGTTCGTTTTGCCGCTTGAAAATATCGGAAGCGAAAAGGTTTCGGTCGAAAATATCAAAATCACGCGCCCCGATTTTACGCCCGACGATTTTTTGGCGAACGCGAATCTCGCTTTGAACAAAAAGGTAACGGTGAGCGGGCTCGAAGTGCCTTATGCCTACGACGAAACGCTCGCGGTGGACGGAAAGCTGACGACGCGGCTTTCCTTCGCACGAGACAAGGACGAACAATGGATGGTCGTCGACCTCGGCGATATATATAACGTCGGTAAGATAAATATAAGCTTTTTCGAGCGTGTGAGCGACTATGAGCTTTACGCGTCGGAGGACGGCGAAAACTATAAAAAGGTCGCGGAAAAGCACGGGCTTTTTGAGGGAGTCAGAGGCGAAAGCGACGAAATTTCCATCGAGCCGACGGGCGCGAGATATATAAAATACGTTCAGCTTAAACGCTGGTATTGCGCCGATTACAACACATATTACAGCGGCGGGATAAGCGAATTCGAGGTCTTCCCCGCCGAAAAGGACGACAAGGCGCTTTTGGAAAAGGCGGAAAGTATCGACGACGAAAACGTTGAAAAGGCGCTTAAAGCAGTGGAAAAATATAAAAAGCTCGAGAGAAAATACGCGCTCCACCTCGATTCGCTCTATAAAGACCTCGAAAACGCGATAGCGGATTTTGAGAGCAAAAATTCCGAAAGTTCGGAAGTCTCCGAAGAGAAAAAAGAAGGCGGAAGCAATACCACCGCATATATAATCGCGGGGAGCACGGCTTTGGCGATCTGCGCTTCGCTTATCGCGATAAAAAAGAAAAAGAAGAAAGAAAAATAATGGATTTTACATTTAAAGCCGCTGCGGAGAGCGACAAGGCGACGATAAAAAAGCTTTATAAAGACGCTTTGGAAAACCCGTTTTGCACCTGGAACGAATATTATCCGTCGGATATCGAGATAGACGGGGACATCGAAAATAAAAATCTGTTTATTCTTTTCGGCGGCGAAGTTCCCGTCGGGGCGATTTCGATAGTCAGCGAAAACGAGCTTGACGGATTTGACTTCTGGGAGACGAAGGAGGGCGCCGCGGAGATTGCGCGAGTCGTCGTCGCGAAGGAATTTATCGGGCACGGGATATCGGAAATCCTCGTCGAAAACGCCGAAAACGTTTTAAAAGCGCGGGGCAAAAAGGCTTTGCACCTCGCCGCCGCTTTGAAAAATATTCCCGCGCAGAGATGCTATAAAGCGCGCGGGTTTATTAAAAGGGGCGAAAGCTTTATGTACGGGCACGACTTTATTCTTATGGAAAAGCCGCTGGCTTGACAATTTTCAAAAACGGAATATAATAGCAATAAACAAACACGGAAAGGTGATAAAAACATGAAGAAAATCGCATTTATACTTGCTTTGCTTATGGTGATGAGCCTCGCGCTCACGTCATGCGGCAGCATATCGGATATCGTTTCGAAAGCAGTCAACGAAGCGACCTCCGCCGAGGAATCTGTCGAAGAGTCCGCCCAAGAATCTATTGAAGAATCTATTGAAGAATCTATTGAAGAATCTATTGAAGAATCTATTGAAGAATCCGTCGAAGAATCGAGCGAAGAGATTTCCGAAGAGGCGGGCGGAAAATTCATACCCGCGACGGTAGACGGAAACGTCTATGAAAGCGAATTTTTCGGCGTAACAGCCGAATTCACCGAAGCATTTACGCTTCTTACTCCGGAGCAGATCGAGCAGACCACCGGAAGTGCCGTTGACCTCGAAGCGCTTGAAAACGGAGAAACTTATTACGACCTTTACACCACCACGCCGGCGGGTTACAACATAAACGGTATCGTCAGCAA
>JAZUJV010000040.1:0-7483 GCA_045642945.1 Eubacteriales bacterium
CTGTATAATCGAGGGAAATAACGTTCGGTTTATCCCAGTTGGGGTAGAGTTTTGTGATTTCTTTTTCTCTTAAAACGAGGTCGCAGGCGGCGTCGTAAACACCTGTAAGCCCGCGCTTTTTCGCTTCGTTGAAGAGGGTGAAGAATTTTATTCCTTTACGCAAAGCTTTCCAGCGTAACGTTAAAAGAACGCCGCCGTTTCTCGCGGGATAAACGAAGTTCAGGTCGCCGACGGGGAAATTTCCGTAGCGGATATCCGTCGGGTCGTCGGTAAGGACGGTATAGTTCCAGCGCAGGAAACCGTCCATATTCGTATAGGACGCGAGGATGCCGATATAGTAGCTTTCGACGAGCTCGCTGCGTAAGAAGGTATTCGGGAATTCGGGACCGCAGCAGACGTAGTAGAGGAAGCGTTTATCCGGCATTTCGGATTTGTATTTCATGAGCGCGTCGTACTGTTCGTACATTGCGGAGATATAAGGGGCGAAGTCGGAGATATCTTTACCGAATTCGCCGATGAATTCGGCGTGGTTTATCGCGGTTTTGAAGGTGAACGCGGGAGCGACGGATTTTATATGCTCGAGGCTCTTTCTGTATGCTTCGACGTCGGCGGGCTCGTCGGCGGCGATGCGGAGTTTTTCGAGCTGTTTGGTTTCGATGAAATATTTTTCGATCTGTTTTATATATTCGTCGAGCTCGGAGGCTTTATGGAGATAGACGTATATTCCCTTCTCCTCGTCGAAGGCGCGGACGTGCAAGCCGTCGGGATAATCGGGCGCGGTGCGGACACCGCCGTATTCTTTGGTATCCCAAACGTTGACGAGGCCGAAGACCGAGATACATTCGTCGACACCGTATTCGGCGCAGAGGTCGATATAGCGCTGCATAACGGAAAAATCGCAGACGAGCGAGCCGTCTTTTTTAAGCGTAACCGGTATCATCGAATATTCGAAGAGGTTTGCTTTATAGCGGAGCTCGGTCTGGCAGCCCTGACCGTTCCACGGGATCTCGCTGGCGATGACGGTAACGCATTTGACGCCGAGCTCGCCGAGGGAGCGGACGTAGGGGCGCAAAATCTCAAAATGAGCGTCGCTCCAAAGGGGAACATCGTGTTTTCTCGCGATATTCGAGAGGTGCTGCCACAAATCGAGATGGAAGCCGTTATCTTTATTTTCGGGGAGGACGTAGGGGTAGACTTTAAGCGAAACATCTATGGCGCCGACTTCTCTTTCGTCGTCGAAGCCGTAGCTCTCAAAAATTTTTATTTTGCCGTTATAGTCGCCCGCGTCGGCGTTTTCGGGGATATCGAACTCGGCGAAAACGGTATTGACGCAGTTGGCGGAAAGCTCGATGACCTCGCAGTCGAGAAGCGCGTCGGCGCGATGGTGGTTATCGTCGCAGAGCGTCATACCGATATTCGAAAGCGTGGCTTTGAACGGAAAATCGGCGGCGACGCGGTAGGTTCTGGAATCGGGGTTTTGGGAAAACCAAGGGGTCTTACCGACGTTTACGGCGAAGGGGGAATCGGAGGAGAGCAGAAGCTGACAGGCGGCTTTATCGCGCTTCGCAGCGACGAGCGAGACGGTTTTGGCAAGACCGTCGACGTAGGACGGTTTGAAAACGCGGTAGGAGTCGGTCTGGGTCTTATGACTTTCGGGAGCGGCGCCGTAATAAAACATATTTTTACCTCTTTTTTCGGTCGTTTTTCTTATGATACCACTCCCGCGAAGATATTTCAAGACCGCTTTGCGATTTCGGCGACGGCTTTCAAAAATAAATCGGCTTCGGCAAGCGTATTGTTTTCGGAAAGTGAGACCCTTACCCCGCCGAGCTCGTAAGTCCCGAGGGATTTATGGGCGAGCGGAGCACAATGGAAGCCCGAGCGGACGGCGATATCACGCGAAAGCAGGTATTCTTCGACTTTTTCGCAATTCATGCCCGAAACGTTAAATAATATCACGGGAACGAATGAGGAAAAATCGGTTTCGGGTGCGCCGTGGAGGGTAACGCCTTTTATTTTTCGCATTCCGTCGACGAGATATTTGAAAATTTCCGTTTCGTTTTCAGGAAAAACGAATTCGTCGAGTGCTTTTGAAAAAGCGGCGATGCCGCTTATATTCATTGTTCCCGCCTCTAAGCGTTCGGGGTAGGAATCGGGCATAAATCGGGATTTTGAAAGCTGTCCCGTGCCGCCTTCGATAAGCGGGTCGATAAGGATATCGGAAGACGGATTTATTATCAGCGCGCCGACGCCCATGGGACCTTTTAAGCCTTTATGCGCGGGGACGCAGATGACGTCGGCTCCGAGGTCTTTTATATCTATCGGGATATGCCCCGCTGTCTGGGAGCAGTCGGCGATAAAAACCGTATTTTTTCGGGCGTTTTTCAGCTCTTTTATCGGGAAAATCCTGCCGCAGACGTTGGAAGCGTGGGTTATCACGGCATATTCGGGAGACACGGCGGCGTTTTTGAAGTTTTCGACGGTCTTTTCGTCGCTTTGAAGGTCGGATTCGAAGATAACGGGCGTCGTAATGCCTTTTCGGGCGAGGGAATAAAGCGGACGGACGACGGAGTTATGCTCGAAGTTCGAATAAACGGCAGCACTTCCCTTTTTGACTATCCCTTTTATCGCGATATTCAGTGCTTCGGTCGCACCCGAGGTGAAGACGACCTTTTCGGGCACGCTCCCGAAGAGGAACGCAAGCTTTTTTCGGCATTCGTAGACGGCAAGCGACGAGGAAAGCGAATAGGCGTATCCGCTTCTGCCGGGATTCCCGTATTTTAAAATTGCCTCCGCCGCGGAGGCGGCGACGGATTTCGACTTCGGGAAATAAGTGGCGGCGTTATCGAAATATATCACCGTTTTTCCTCCGTTTCTCCGACGATATTTATACCGTTTTCGGTCAGAAGAGAAAGCGCTTTTTCGTAGTTTTCGTTCTTTACGGCGACGCCGTAGCCGCATCCGCGTAATTTTTTGACGGCGGCGGAACGGGTAAGGTCGGAATTTATCGAATTTTCTTTTAAAATATCTATGGCGCGAAGCGCGTAGGTTACGGAAGACAGGACTATGATTTTCATATTTTTCGCTCCTTTTTAACAATATATGCGGAAAAGGAGCGTTTCGTTTTGGGGTGGGGTACGCGATTTATAATTTATAATGGGAATAATTCTGCGCCTTTTGTAAAAGGCGCCCGAAAGCTTTTAATGCACCGTTCCTTTTCGTGAAAAGGAACCGAAAAGCTTTTAAATCGCGAAAAGTAAACTTTCGCGGTGTTTTTAATCTTCAAGGTTTGGTTTTTATTCACGTGCAAGCGCGTTTTGGGTATCTGGTAAAAAATATAAATGGAATATATAAATTATAGATAATAAATACACAAGAATATTGACTTTTATTGGTGAGAGTGATAATATTTAATAGATGAATAAATCCTCGGAGGTTATGTATGACAAAACTCATCGCTTTGATATGCACGGTGGCTTTTCTTTTCACCGCGTGTGTATTCCCCGCGGAAGCGGCGGAGGAAGAAACGGTAAAGTTTCTTTTCATCGGAAACAGCAGCACATATTACAACGACACGCCGCTGATGTTTAAATTCCTTTGCGAATCGGCGGGCATGAAGGTCCAGGTCGACCAGAGCGTATACGGATACGCTTATCTTGAGGAATTCGCCGACGAGACGCTCGTGCGCTCCCGCGACGGCGGCAAGCCCGGCGTGGATTTCCGTGATAAGCTGAACAAGACGAAATACGACTACGTCGTTTTTCAGGGCGGCTGGGACGAAAGCTTCGACAGTATGTCCGCAGCCCTTAACATTTTGCTCCCCTACGTCGAGAGAAACGGCGCGGAAGCTATAATGTATATGAGATACGGCTCGGACGTGAACGAGCAGGACAAGCATCACGTGATGTATACGAATCTCGCGAAGAGATATAATTTAAGATGCGCTCCGCTTGCGGACGCTTTCAAGATCGCGATGAGCGAATACCCGTCGATAACGATGATGCACACCGACAACGCTCATCAATCCTATAACGGCGGATACCTTATCGCCTGCGTATGGCTTTACGCGATAACCGGAAAGGACCCGAGGGGACTTTCCTACAAGGGAGTATCTTCGGTCAGCGCCGCGAACGCGGTAACTTTGCAGAACATCGCGTACAGAGCGGTGAACGAATATGATTTCGACAATGAACCTTTTACTGAAATGCCGACGGCGAGCGTGGACGGAAAGAGCTTTAACATTCTTTCGCTCGGAAAACCCTATGAAATAAGCGGCGTTACCGACGATTACAGCACGACTTACCCCTGGGGCGATATAGGCGGCGAAGGTTTCAGGCTGAACAAGCTGACTGACGGCGTTCTTACATACGAAGGCACGGAGGTCGGCACGGCGGCTTTCAACGGAAACAAGGCGACTATCGTCGTAGACCTTCTTAAAGAAGACGAGATAAGATGGATAAAGACCGACGTTTTCGGCGGGACGCTTGACGTTTCCGATCCGTCTACGGCTGTCGTAAAAGGCTATTATTCGACGGACGGCGTGAATTATTCTCCGGTAACGCTTTCGATGTCGAAGGAATGGACCGGCGGAAACTGGAAGAGCAGAGTATTCTCTTCTTCGCTCCCCGCGGGAACGAAAGCAAGATATATAAAATTTGATTACACCGTCGGCGGAAGCAAGCTTATCGTCAGCGAGACCGCGGCATACGGTGTGGAAGGCACGGGCGAGGAAGAAAAACAGCCCGGCATGCTTTCGCTTGACAAGGCGTATTCCTGCAACGGCACGAGATATACGAACGAGGATTACAACGACGTAGATGCAAGCGGTGTCTGCAAGAACAAGCTGACCAACGGCGCGATAGCCTTAAAGGGCGACAGCGCACCGATAGGCGCTTATAACTGCAAAAACATGGACGTTGTAATCGACCTCGGAAAGAGAGACACGATAACTTCGTTCTATACCGACGTTTGGGGCGGTCAATGGGGCGTTCCCGACCCCGCAAGCGCGACGGTAAGCGTTTCGGTCTCGGACGACGGAAACAGCTTTAAAACGATAGGCGAGCTTAACAAAGAAGACTTCCCGCTTCTGAACTGGAAGAGATATCTTTTCACTCTCGATGCTCCCGCAAACACGGCGGCAAGATACGTTAAATTCAGCTATACCGTCGTAGGCGGAAACTTTATATGGACGAGCGAAGCGGCGGTATTCGGTTTTGAGGGCGCGGAAGAGCCGGTAAGCCCGAGAGAGCTCGGCGATATTAACGGCAACAGAAAGATAGACGCGAGCGACTATCTGCTTCTTAAACGACACGTGCTTAAAACCTACACGCTTTCGGACGAGCAGGCGAAAAAAGCGGACCTGAACGGAAACGGAAAAATCGAAGCGGCGGACTATTTACTTCTTAAACGTGCCGTACTCGGAACTTACGTAATTAAATAATTTCAAATTTCAAATTAAAAGTTAAAAATCGGAAATCGGTAATCAAAAAATTAAAATAAAACACAAAGCAAGGAGAAAAACAATGAGCAAAAAGATTCTTTCTCTCTTCATCGCGGTTTTACTCGCCATTCCCTTTGCGGCGTTCGGCACAATCGGCGCTAACGCGAAAAGCTGGGAAAACCACTACACCGTTTCGGTAAACGGATTCGATTGCAGCACCTCGAGCGGCGGAGTTTTCGTTTATCCCAACACCGGCTCGTCGGAGAAATCCATCGACGCCACCACCTACGGTTTCAACAGCACTTCCCTTCTCGTTTTTGACAAGGACGGGATGCTTATCGAAGCGGGCGGAAACATTTATATCGACCAGAACAACTTTTACGGCGCTCCGCAGAGATCCGTTAAGGTTCCCGCAGGCGGTTTCCTTATCGCTTACACGAGCAACACGACGCTCGGCAAAGTAAAGACGCTCGCGATGGAAGGCGCTATGCTTTATAACGCGACGATGTCTGTTATTTATCCCGTTTACGCGACCTACGACAAGAGTGCGAAGACCGTTGACGTTTATTACGACAACGCGAAAACGCCCTCGGCGACGGCAAAAAGATTCCTTTTCGTAGGCAACAGCACCACCTATTTCAACGGTATCCCGATAAAATTCAAAGGACTTTGCGAAGCGGCCGGTATCGAAGTCATCGTTGATTACTGCACCTTCGGCAGCGCATATCTTTCTGAATTCGCAGACCCGAACAAGGTCAGAAGCGACGGATACAAGCCCGGAAAGAGCTTCCGCGACAAGCTTGCGGCGAACAAATACGACTACGTTTTCCTTCAGGACGCATCGGGCGCGGCTTACGGCGATATGCTCGCGGCATTGAAGGTCCTCGTTCCGCTGATTCAGGAAAACGGCGCGAAGCCGATCCTTTATATGAGATACGGCACGGGCATCGACAGACAGATATATCATCACGAAAACTACACGAAGCTCGCGCAGTATTTCGGCATCGGATGCGCTCCTTCGGCTGACGGATACAGAATCTGTCTTGAAAAATATCCTTCCATCAAGCTTATGGCTGACGACAACGGACACCATTCCAAAGAAGGTTCTTATCTTATAGCGGCGACCTGGTTCGAATATATTTTCGGCAAGGACGTAAGAGACAACTCCTACGGCGCACAGCTTGACGCGACGACTGTAACGAGACTTAAGGAATGCGCTCACGAGGCAGTCGCCAACTATGACCCCGACAGCGAAGTTTATGAAGAAAGCAACTTCGTTATCATCGACGGGCAGAAATACGGATACGTTTCGCAGGGCGCGAACTATACCGTTACCGGTGCAGTTTACACCGGCAACTGGACCGACGCCGACGACAGCGGAAAACCGCTCGGAAAACTTACCGACGGCATTTTCGCGACGGCAGGCGACGAAAAGACCATGGGCTGCTGGAGCGGTATAAAACAGACGGACGGAACTTTCGTTCAGACGCTTACCATGGACCTCGGAGCGACCAAATCGATAAAACATTTCCGCACTGACCTTTGGGGCAACACGGGATGGGGCATAGCCGATCCTTCGCCCGCGACCGTTTCGGTAGCGATATCGAGCGACGGAAAGAGCTTTACCGATCTCGGCAAGCTTACCCAGTCGAACGCCGATTCGGGCTCGTCGAGCTGGACAAAGAAGATGTATAACAAGACGCTTGAAGAAGCAATCGACGCGAAATACGTAAAATTCACCTACACGCTCGCGGGGGCGAAGTTCTGCTGGTCGAGCGAAGCGGCGGTATTCGGCGGAGAAGCACAGAGCGAAGACAACGGCAAGCTCGGCGATATAGACGCGAGCGGCAAAGTCGACGCGAAGGACTATCTGCTTCTTAAGAGACACGTTCTTAAGACCTATACGCTTAACGAAAAACAGCTTAAACCCGCAGACGTTGACAAAAACGGCAAGATCGAAGCGAAAGAGTATCTGCTTCTTAAACGCGCGGTTCTCGGCACTTATACTCTTGAGGTTTAAATATGAGAAAGTTTTTTGCTGTT
>JAZUJV010000041.1:0-2171 GCA_045642945.1 Eubacteriales bacterium
AAGCTCGTCTTCGAGGTCATAACGAGCGCCGTCGACGGCTGCCAGCCCTTCATACAGATATGATATCCCGCGGTAACGCCGTTTTCGAAGATAATGCGGTAGCTGTCGCAGGGAACGTCGCCGACGATTCCTCTGCCGAGATACTGCGTCGAAACGGGGTTGACGTCGCCCAAGAAGCCCATAATGGATTCGACGGCGTGGATAGCGTAGTTGAACTCGTCGACGCCGACCATAACTTCGATGTGAAGGATGTTGCCTCTCTCCTCCTCGGGGATAGCGAAGAAGGAGTCGTGCTCGTAGGTATAGCGCATAGCGCTCGTGCCGAGAATGACTTTGCCCTCTTTGTCAAGCTTTTCAAGCGTTTTCGCGTCTTTAAGGTTGCCGACGATGGGCTTGTCGATGAAAACGGGAACGCCCGCGTCGATAAACGGCTTCGAAAGCTCGAGGTGTCTGTCCCAATCACAGCTTTGGATAAAAGCGATGTCGATGTTTTTCGCCATCTCGGAAAGGTCGGTGTATCTCTTTTCGAGCCCGAACTTTTTAATAAAATCCTCTACCTCTTCGTCGGTGCGAAAAGCGTCGTTGTATATCGCCGTGTAGCGTGCGACGTCGCCCTTTAAAAGAATTTCCGCGAACGACGGAGCGTGCGAGGTGTCTATGTTTACCGTGCCGATTCTGAACATGAAAAGTACCTGCCTTTGTCTTTATTCTTTATTTGAAGATATTCTAAACCTTAATATCGATAAAGTCAATAGATATGAGATTAAGCGCCGTGTTTTTTGCAAGCAATAGACAAAACGGAAATTTTGTGGTAAACTATAAAAGTTCGCGAATCTTCGCCGCGTCTTTCGGAGGCACCCGGCGTGCTCTCCTTACATATGTTCGAAAACCCGTACCGTAAAAAAAGTCATACTTTTCGAATACTTCCGCCATAAATTTTCAAAATCAGGAGGTAACCAAAATGGCAAGAAGATTTATAAATAAAGAAGTCGTTTCTGAATTTCGCAAATTTCTAATAAAGGAAGAAAAAAGTGCTGCGACCGTCGAAAAATACCTTCGTGACGTTACGGCTTTCGCTTCCTTTTTGAAAGATGAAGCAATAACTGCGGAGTCAATAGCTTTATACAAGCAAAAGCTTATTTCCGACGGATATGCTGCAAGAAGTATCAACTCCATGCTGGCGAGCATCGGATGCCTTGTGCGCTGTTTCGGCTGGACGGATATCAGGATAAAAACGATCAAGCTCCAGTCGCAGTTTTTCCGGCCGGAAGAAAAAGAACTTGACCGTGCGGAATACGAGCGCCTTTGTCATGCGGCGAGAACGAAAGGGAACGAACGGCTTTATCTGATACTGCAAACCATCTGCAGCACAGGTATCCGTGTCAGCGAGCTGGCTTTTATAACCGTCGAAGCAGTCAAGCGCGGGAAAGCCGTCGTCTCGCTGAAAGGAAAGACGCGGACGGTGTTTCTGACCTGTGCGATAAGAAAAAAACTGCTTCGATATATACGTGAAAGGAAAATAACGTCCGGAAACGTTTTCATCACAAAAAACGGCAAACCCATAAACCGCTCGAACATTTGGCGTGAAATGAAAAATCTTTGCGAAGAAGCGAACGTAGATCCACAAAAAGTTTTTCCCCATAATTTAAGGCATCTTTTTGCCCGCGTATTTTACGGAATAGAGAAAGATATTGTGCGTCTGGCCGATGTACTCGGACATTCAAGCGTGAACACCACGAGGATTTATCTGATTTCAACCGGTTCCGAACATCGCAAGTGCATGGAGCGTATGCGGCTGGTGATATAAAAAAGGCCGCCCGAACAGGCGACGACACATAATGCACATTATGTTGTGATAAGCGAGTGCCTTCACGCGGATATTTGATTTTGGTATTTTGCAAAGCTTTTTTCGGGCGCAAAAAAGTTAAGCCTTATCTTTTTTAGTCAAAAATGGCCGGATAGGGCTTTGTCGTTATGCACTATTGATAAAATACTTATGTTTTTCTGTAATGATTGTCATACTTTTCCTTGTTTTCCCTCTTGACATGTTTGAAATTTTGTAGTATAATCAACCACTACAAAGAAATCGGCAAAGAATTTGATATCAAGTCGGAGGCCAAGCGGTCTTAGGAAGACAAATTAAATCCTCAACTCCTTGGCTCCCAGAACGG
>JAZUJV010000042.1:0-7440 GCA_045642945.1 Eubacteriales bacterium
AAGCTCGTATATCGGCGCGGAATTTTAACCGCCGACACAAGGTAACAAAAAAAGCCCGAAGGCTTTTTTATTTATATCCTATTGCGCAGACCCAGCGGGAGTTAAAATGTTCGAAGGCTTCGACGTTTTTAAAGCCGGCGGCTTCGAGAAGGTGTTTTAAATCTTTGGCGGTATATAAGTTCATACCGAGCGCGGACGCGACCTCGGGGATTCGGGAGGTGTCCTTATCCTCGTTGCAGACGAGAAACGCGCCGCCGTCTTTTAAGGTCTTTCGCACGTTTTCGAAGCAGGCGACGATATTTTCCCAATAATAGACCGTCTCGAAGGCGGTGGCGAGGTCGAAACACGGTTTGCCGACGGGAAGTTTTTCGGCGGAGCCGACTTTGGCTTTTACTCTGCCTTTTTTGACGTTTTCGGAGTTTACCTCGAGCGTTTTTTGAACGCTGGCTATGGAAATATCTATTCCGAGGAAATCGGCGTCAGGCAGAAGCCCGGAGAGGTTTTTTATATTTTTTCCGCCGCCGCAGCCGATATCGACTATATGTTTTTTATCGGCGAGGGGCACGTGGGAAACGCCCCAGAGATAGAGCTCGTTATGGCTTTTGTTCATACGCTCGAGAACGGCGTTGCCGTATTCGTCGAGCTCGGGACGGCGCGCGTTGAGCTGTTCGCGGCTTATTTCCATATAATCACCTCCGATGAGGATATTATATTATATCGGGAAAGATATGTCAATAAAAAAGCGTGCCGGGAGGGCGCGCTTTTTTGTGCGTTCAGTTTTAGAGGAAGTTTGCTTCGCGAACGAAATTTATTATAAAAATACCGCGAAAGTTTACTTTCGCGGCATTAAAAGTTTTTGCCGAGCTTTTTTCAAAAACCGGGCTTTTTGGCGCACCTTTTTCTCGAAAAAGGTGTGGAATACAAATAAAAATCCTACAATTCTATCCCGTTGGCGAACTTCATGGGAAGTCGGCTTTCGTAGATGTGCGACATATCCGAAATGCTGATAACGCCCACGTTCGTAAGCCCGCCGACGCTCGTCCCGAGCTTAAGAACGGTTACTCCCGAGTGGGTGATGTCGAAGCTCGACCAGAAAAGCGGGGGCGACACCGAGAGAAGGTAGGAAAGCCACGTCGTGCCGAAGCCCTGGTGGCAGAAAACCGCCACGCGCTTCTCGTTCTTCTCGCGAACGCGGTAAAACAACCCCTCGCGGTCATAGCCCTGCGAGGACATAAACGCGTCGGAGTTCTTTTTAAGGATCTCCCAGCCCTCCTTGGCTTTCGACTTGTTAAAAGGGTAAGCGTCCATCCAGTCGTCGTTAAGTTTTATGTTCTCGGGCGTCTTGAAGATGGTGTTCTGGATGCCGAAAACCCAGTTCTGGCGGTTTTCCCAATTCTCGTCGATAAAGGTGAAATATTCCCAAGCGAACCCTTCGCTCGCCCAGTCGGCGACGATAGGCTCTTTGTGAAGCATCTCGCAAAGCGGCTGCGCCGTCTCGCGTGCGCGGATCAGCGGGCTCGTATAGATTTCGTCGATGCCGTGCCGCGCAAGCCGCCTGCCGACTGCCTCCGCCTGCCTTTTACCAAGCGGCGTTAGCGCGTCGGGCGAATAGGTCGGGTCTCCGTGTCGGATGATGAATAATAACATTTTAAACCCTCCCTTTAAAGCTTTATTCCGCCGGAATTGACGAAAGGCAGATTCTCGGCGTAGATATGCGAAACGTCGTCGAAAGATAAGCATTTCGGCGCGGTGTACCCGTCTTTGTTGTTCCTGAATTCAAGAATAACGACTCCCGTGTGGGTGATGTCGAAGGTCGTCCAGAAAAGGAACGGCGGTATCCCGAGAAGATATGCGAGCCACGTCGTCCCGAAACCGTGATGGCAAAACATCGCGATTTTTTTGTTGCTCGGCTCTTTAATCTTATAGATAAGCCCCTCGCGCTCATACCCGAGCGAAGCGGTGAACGCGTCGGATTTCTCTTTAAGAATAGCCCAGCCCTCTCTCGCCTTGGTCTTGTTAAAGGGCGGTACGTCGAACCAATCGTCGTTGTTTATGGCTTCGACGTTCTTCATCCCCGCCGAAGGCCCGTAGATAGCCCAGACGTTCTTGCCTTTTTCCTCGTCGAAGTAGGAAAAATATTCACATGCGAAATTCTCGCTCGCCCATTCCTCGACTTTGGCTTCTTTGTGAAGCATCTCGCAAAGCGGCTGTGCCGTTTCCTTCGCGCGCGTCAGCGGGCTCGTGTAAATTTCGTCTATCCCGTGAAGGCAAAGCCGCCTGCCGACTGCCTCCGCCTGCCTCTTTCCGAGCGGGGTAAGCGATTCCACCGGCGAATAGATCGGCTCGCCGTGCCGAACGATGTAAAGTAACATAAGCTTCTCCGTTTATTTCGATTCGATGATGTAAAAATATGACGACGTGGGCGAGTTGATGATGCGGAACTTGACGCAGCAATATTTTCTTCTGTCGAATTTCTCAAGCATGCCGCCGATAAGATTGCCCTCGATGGTCCCTTCCTCGTGCCCGGGGTAGACCGCGATGAGTAATATCCCGTCCGGCGCGAGTAATTCGACCGCCGCCTCGATAGCCGCTATCGTCGTTTCGCGCTTCGTCGTAACGCTCTTGTCCCCGCCGGGTAGATACCCGAGGTTGAACATCCCCGCCTTTATCGGCGTCTTGATATAGTTCTTCGCGTTGTGGTGCGAGTCGTGAATAAGCTCGTAGTTCTCCGGCGCACCCTCGGCGATAAGCCTTGCGCGCGTGCTTTCAAGCGCGCTTTCCTGTATGTCGAAAGCGTAAACCTTGCCGCTTTCACCTACCACCTTCGAAAGAAATAACGTGTCGTGCCCGTTCCCCATCGTGAAATCCGCACAAACGTCTCCTTCGCGAAGATGCTTTAATATAAAACTTTTCTCGGTTTCAAGTATGTCAAGCATGTCAAAATCTCCCTTTTCTCCATTATAACACCCTATAAAAAATATGCAATACTTTTCGCCGCGATAGCTCACACAAAAAGTCAGAAGTCAGGAGTGAGTCGTCCCTCGGTCAAGGGGATAATATTCGCCGCCGAAAATTCTTCAAGCCCCCTCCCCCATAAGTAACGAAAACGTTACGCTTGTCGCCGCTTTCCGAAATGTTTTTGAATTTTCTTGATTTTCTCTTCAAAATGTTGCAATATATTATTAGTCTGTAATAAGGAGAGTGCCGAAATGCCATATTCCCAAAACGATAACGTTTCTTATCCAATGGAGCCGAATATTTCGAGCTTTCCCCCGCTGAAAGACTACGTTAACGCCGTTTTTCGCGAGATGTATTATATCCGTGATAACGGCGGCAAAAAGCATAAGCTTACGAACGGACGCGTTATTGTGGAGAGAAACGACGCCGCGTATTATAGCTTCGATTCGGAATCTGAGCTTAATCTTGCCGATGATTCTCCCGTAACCTTAACGGTCGGGGAAAACGATTATTCGGGGTTCGTTTTTTCCTGCGACGGCTTCCGGCTGACCGTCGCGCTAAACGCTAATATTGGCAATTCCATTCCCGAGGCGGCGATTACGGTAGAGCCTTGGAAGCTTCTGCAAAAGCTCGGCAACCGTTTAAGCAACATCACGGAGAACGACCGCATCGCGATCAAACTTTTTACCGAAGGTCCTCTGCTCGCCGAAAAATCTCCGACGACCGATATAGCAAAAGGGCAGGAGACCGCCGTCAAAAAAGCGGAGGAAAACGAAATAACGGTGATCTGGGGTCCCCCGGGCACGGGAAAAACCTATACGATGTCGGAAATAGCGAGAAGGTTTCTTAATAAAGGCTATAAAATCCTTATAGTTTCCCATAGCAACATTTCCGTCGATAACGTAATAAAAAGTATAGATGCCTGCCTGAGAGAAAACGGTCAGACCGCGCCGCTTGAACGCGGAAAGGTTTTGCGCTACGGCTATGTCCGCGATAACGAGCTGAAAAAGAACGAGAACGTCGTTTCGTTCAATCGCGCCGCAATGGAAAACAAGGATTTATATAATAACTACGTTTCTTTGTCGTCGGCGCTCGAAAAAATAAAAGCAAAGCCCGCCGAATTTCTTTCCCGGGATGAACAAAAACAAAAAATCGAACTCGAAAGACAGATAAGAACTATAAAGACGGCGGTAAAGTCAAAAGAAAAAGCCCTTGTGCAGTCCGCCGATATTATAGCGACAACGGTTTCAAAACTGTATGTAGACCCGATTTTCGAGGAAGCGAAATACGACGTCGTGATGTTCGACGAGGTCAGTATGGCGTATGTGCCGCAGGTGATATGCGCCGCCTCGTTTGCCGCTAAGCGTTTTATCTGCGTCGGCGATTTCAGACAGCTTCCCCCGATAGTCCAGTCTGAATCGAAAACGCTGCTCGAAAAAGATATCTTTTCGTTTCTTAATATTACCGACGTCTATTATAACGTTCACTCTCATCCTTGGCTCGTTTTGCTCGACGAACAGCGGAGAATGCATCCGGATATTTCGGCTTTCTCGGGGCGTATCGTATATAAAGGTCTTGTGAAAAATCACCCGAGCGTGAAAACGAAATGGGAAAAAGTCATAGCCGCCGAGCCGTTTTCGAACTGCCCGATGAATTTAATAAATACTTCGGGCTTGTATTTTGCCGCGGGCAAAAATTCCGATAATTCAAGATTTAATATTCTGAGCGCTTTAATATCTCTCGCCACGGCAAAGAAAGCTTATCAAGGACAAAGCGCTCTTGATTACGAAAATGAAACGAAAGTGGGAATAGTAACTCCATACGCCGCGCAGACGCGTTTGATACGCGCAATGCTTGCGGATGAAAAGAACAAAGAGATTTCCTGCGCCACCGTCCACCAGTTCCAAGGCTCCGAGCGAAACGTCATAGTTTTCGACGCCGTCGAAAGCTATCCGACGACAAAGACCGGATGGCTCGTAACGAATAATAACAACGATTCCGTAACGAGACTTATAAACGTCGCGATAACGAGAACTCGGGCAAAGCTTATAGCCGTCGCTAACGAGACTTTTTGGTTTAACAGATTCGAGGGCGGAAACAACCTTCTTTATCTTTTAATAAAGCATCTTAAACAAAAAGGAAATAATATAACCGTCTCCGAAGGGCAGCTGAAAAACTATCTTCGCTCGCTGGATTACAGCGATAAGCCTGACGTGTTTTTCTCCTACGACGAGTGCAAAGCCGCCGTCCAAAACGATATAAAAAACGCCAAAAGCGAATTGTATATCTCCGTGCCGCAATCCGAAATGGATGCGCAAAGTCAAAACGATATAATCTCCATTCTCGGCGATAAAGGGAAAAGCGTCAAAATTATCTGTAAGGCGAAAAGCTTCGATAAGCTTCCGCTCGGTTGGAAGCGTATCTCGGTTCGCTCGGAGGATGCCAATTTCCCGATAATCGTTATTGACGATAAAATTCTGTGGTATGGCATTCCCGCTCCGACGGGCGCGTTTATCGACGGAAATAAAGGCTACAGCGCGATATGCCATTTGTTTGTGCGTTTCAGCGGAAGCCACACGGTCGAGATGATAAAATCTCTTGCGAATACGGAAAAAGCAGTTTCAAAATCAGACAAGATCTTCGACGAGACGGGCGAAAATTCCGAGGCGGGGCTCGCTTATTATATCAAACTTCACGAGAAATGCCCCGAGTGTAATAAACCGATGACGTTTGCAAAAGGGAGGTCGGGTAAGTTTTATCTGCGCTGCTCGGGCTGCTCGAAAACGAATTTTATATCAGTTGATACCGTTAGCAAATATATTCGCGAAGAGAATGTAAAGTGCCCGAAATGCGGTTCGCCGCTCACCGCCGGTATCAGCAAATACGGGCTTTATGCAAGATGCGCCCGCGGACATTTCTCCGGCGTCGACGAAATATGATTTTATTAAAACACTATACGAAACAAAAAACAGCATCCTTTCGGATGCTGTTTTCGTATGAAAGACAATTTAACGTTTGCTGAACTGGCTTGCACGTCTTGCGGCTTTGAGACCGTATTTCTTTCTTTCCTTCATTCTCGGGTCGCGGGTAAGGAGACCTGCTTTTTTAAGAAGGGTGCGATATTCGTCGTTAGCCTGAAGAAGAGCTCTTGCGATACCGTGTCTGATAGCGCCTGCCTGACCGGAAACGCCGCCGCCCTTAACGGTGCAGATGACGTCGAAGGTGCCTTCGGTCTTGGTAACGCCGAACGGCTGGTTGACGAGCTTTTTAAGGGTTTCGAGGCCGAAATATTCGTTTATATCTCTGCCGTTAATGGTAACGTTACCGGTGCCTGGAATAACGCGAACGCGTGCAACAGAACTTTTTCTTCTGCCGGTGCCGTAGAAATACGGAATAGCGGATTGATAAGACATTTTCGTTTACCTCCCTTATTTAACTTCGATGGCGATGGGGTTCTGTGCCTGCTGTTTGTGTTCAGCGCCGGCATAGACTTTAAGACGGCCGAAGCTTGCGTCGCCGATCTTGTTCTTCGGAAGCATACCTTTAACGGCGAGTTCAACTGCCATTTCGGGTTTGGTTGCCATAAGGGTACGATATTTAACGGATTTGAGGCCGCCAACGTAACCGCTGTGATGATAATAGGTCTTCTGATCGAGCTTTCTGCCGGTGAGAACGACCTTTTCGGCGTTAACTACGATAACGCATTCGCCGCAGTCAACGTGAGGGGTGTATTCGGGTCTGTGTTTACCGTTGAGTATGGTAGCAGCGAGAACGGCAACTTTTCCGAGGGGTTTGCCCGCGGCGTCGATGACGTACCACTTGCGTTCAACGTCAGCGGTCTTCAACATTGTGGTGGACATAGTCTGTTCCTTTCGATACTTTCTTTTTTCGTGCTTTGCCATTATAACCGCCCGTTACCCCTTTGTCAATACCTTTTTATAAACTTTTTTCATTTTCGGGCATATTTTTTTGATTTTCTTCGCTTTTGCTCGTTTTTTCTCCTCCGTCGGGAAAGAAAAAAGAGATAAATTCGCCTTCGGCAAATGATATGAGAGATAAGTTTGCTTCGCAAACGAGATAAGTTCGGCTTTGCCGAACGCTAAGGTACATTCGCTTGCGCGAATGAATTTTTATCGTATAGCCCTCGATCCCAACCCCGCGCGAATCGTTTTTTGATTCGAAGAAATATCTCTGCCTCGCGCGGAATAACGGGACTTGCCTAATATAATAATCCCCGCGAAAGTTTACTTTCGCGCTTTAAAAGCTTTTTGGCACACCTTTTTCACGAAAAAGGTGTGAAGTTTTTGCAAGAGCTTTTTTTCAAAAAGCGGCGCGCTTTAAAAGTTTTTCGCTTCCTTTTTTCAAAAAGGAAGAAATACAATAGAAAATTTATTGCTTCACGACTGCGAAGCAGTCTTATCTCACTCGGCGAAGCCGAGTTTATCTCTCATATCGCGCCGAAGGCGTTTATCTCTTTTGTTC
>JAZUJV010000043.1:0-9864 GCA_045642945.1 Eubacteriales bacterium
ATGCTGCTTTCCGTCTTTGCGGTTGCGTGTAACGATAGCGAAGAAAGCGGATCTGAAGAAGTTTCGCAAACCGAATCCACAGGCGACAAAAAGAAAAATCCCACAGAAACGGACACTCCAGTAAGAAGCGATCCGTACGAAACGGTTATTTCCACGGGCTGTACTTACGTTAAATCCACCGAGCCCGGTGAAAAATACCCCGACTCCTACGGCAGCGAGCTTACCGACGGTGTGTTTGCGGATAAAGAAGTCGCAAACTATACCGACGAAGCGTTTTCCGGTTATTCGATATCCGGTTCCAGAGTTCTCGTTGACGTTGACCTCGGAAGCGAATATGACACTCTTTATTCGTTTAAAGTAAGCTTCCTTGCTACGACCGTAGCGGGTATAAACGCTCCCGGATCTTTGGTTATTTACCTTTCCGATGACGGCGAGAAATGGTATAAAATCAATAATATGCTCAGACCTGTTTTCGAGGAAGGCACCGTTCAGGAAGCTTATCTCGTTTGCGAGAATTATTATAAAGCACGTTACGTGCGCTTTATGATAAGAGGCGCTTCCGCATGGACTTTCGTTGACGAAGTTATGGTTATTGCCGATACCGAAGGTACCAACGCGGACCTTGCTTACGAAGAAGCAATCAAGAACGCATACGCCAAAAACGGCGCGGTTACTACGACGCGCGGCGAAAAAGAAATCGACTTCTCGCTTACCAAAACCCTTATCTCCAAAGGTATGAACTATACCTCCGACGGCGATGAAATGCCCAACTTTGGTGATTCCGGCAAGATGCTTACCGACGGTGCGTTGAGCGGATTCTATGAAGGCGAGACCTGGGTTGGATACGAGGCTATACTCGATACCACTATTACGATCGATCTCGGTAAGACCGCAGACGATATATCTTCTATCGAAGCTTCGTTCTTTGCGAATAATGCGGTCGGTATATTTATGCCTCCCGCAATCAAGATCGCTGCTATCGACGAAGACGGCGACAGAACCGAACTCGGAATCGTATACGGTTCTAAAGCGGTTTCCAAAGGCAATTACATATTCGTACTTCCTTTTGAAAAAGCTATAAGCGCCAGAAAGATCGAAGTTACTCTCCTTGGTTCCGAAAGCAAGATGTATCTTATTGAAGAAATTTCCGTATACGCTTACAGAGAATATCACGCTTACGGTCCTTATCCCGAATTCGAACTTGATACCGATTGCACTGAATGGGGCAGTGAGGGCAACTCTAAGTACGTAAACCTTATCGCCGGAAGACTTCCCAATATCATAGCCGACGGCGACATTAAGCTCGAAGGCGACCATTACAACACTCCCGTAACCTCCGGACTTCTGACCGACGGTTTGGAATTCACCAGTGATGATATCCATTGCGGCAAATATTTCAAATTCAACGGCGGCGCGGGAAGAACTGTTATATTCGACCTTGATCATATAAGCTCCGTTGAAAAAGTCAACGTAAGCTTCCACGTCAGAAGCGAATGGGCGGTACGTGCTCCCAATACCATCAATATTTTGGTTTCCGATGACGGAACCGAATGGTATAACGTCGGCGTTATAGTTCCCAAGGGCGATAATGACCCCGGCATATACTTCGGCGAACTCAAATTAAAGAGCAAAGTCAAAGCAAGATACGTTGGCTTCGCGTTTAACGTTGACGGCTGGGTCGCTTGTAAAGAACTCGAAGTATTCGGTACTACTTCCGCATCCGGAGCAAAAGCTCCCGAAAAGGCCGGATATACCCAGAAACCGATGTTTGTAAACAAACGTCAGGAGCCTACCGAAGAGATCCTCGGCGGCGCGCACGACCTCGTGCTCCTCTATCATGGTAAAAACATTGAAGGATACACCGCAGATCAGCTTATTCCTTATCTCGCATACTGCGACAAAGACGGCAATATCCTTGATACGATGTTCGACAGCTTCCTCTTCCTTCTCTCCGGTGAACTTCCCAGCGGCAACGCGGGACACAACGGATGCACCGCTTCCGACTGTACGTTTATGATCGACGACGTATTTAAAGACGGACGCAATATGAACGCTCTCGAAGAAGCAGCAGGACGTGTTAAAGACGAACTCGAACTCGGCGATGACTATAAGTTCAAGGTAACTATGACGATTTATTATCCGTGGTTCGAAACCGAGAACTTCGGCGATATTGACGGCGACGGTGTTTCCGAAGATCTTTCGGATATGGATACCCGTCTTAAAGTCGTAAAATGGTACATCGATCTTTGCGAAAAACGCTTTGCAGAGCAGGAATATGAAAACCTTGAGCTCGTTGGCTACTACTGGTATAACGAGTCTATTAACTCCAAAGACGATGCAATAACGCTTCTTAACGGTATTTCCGATATTGCACATTCTTACGGACGTTCGTTCTTCTGGATACCTTATTTCGTAGCGAACGGTTACAACTCCTGGGCTGACTACGGATTCGATGTTGCTTGTATGCAGCCGAACTACGTATTCCACCTTGACAGACCGTACAGCAATATCCAGCTTACCGCACATTACACCAAGCTTTACGGCATGGGCGTAGAAATGGAAATATGCTACGAGGTACTCGTAAACGAACAGTACTTCAGAAGATATATGGCTTATCTCGCCGCAGGCGCCGAGCTTGGATATATGGATGATGCTATCATCATGTATTATCAGAGCTTGCTCGACTTCAACAGCGCATGCTACTCCAACAACAAGTACGGACGCACGGTATACGATTACACCTACCACTTCATCAAGGGCGACCTTAAGTATAAACCCGAAAAGATTGCAGATCAGGAATATACCTGCAACGCCGGTGAAATATTCAGCGCGACTGTTCCGGTATCTTCCGAGCTTCCGATACAGATGAAGGTTTGTATAAGCGCAGACCACGGCAGCGTTACTATGAATAACGACGGTACGTTCGATTACTATCCCGAAAAAGATTATAAGGGCGACGTACACTTCAGCTATCAGTACAGCGAATATCTCGGCTGGTCTGATTACTGCAACATTACCATTCACGTTAAATAACGCGTAAGACTTAAACAAATAACAAGGCATCGTGAAAGTCCGATAAGGCTTTCACGATGTCTGCGTTTTTAGAAGAAAATATTATAAGGAGGCATAAAATGATTTTAGGAACCGAAAGACTCATATTGCGCCCGTGGGAAGAATCGGATGCCGAAAGTTTATTCGAGTATGCTAAAGATGACCGCATAGGTCCGGTTACCGGATGGCCGGTACATACGAGCGTACAGTTCAGCCTCGAGGTAATTCAAAACGTTTTGTCAGTTTCCGAAAACTATGCCGTATGTTTAAAAGAAGATAATAAAGCAATAGGCTGTATCTCGCTTTCGACGGGAAAGCACAGTAATCTGGGTTTGCCCGAAAACGAGGGTGAGATAGGATATTGGATAGGCGTTCCGTTCTGGGGACGCGGATTGATACCCGAAGCGGCTCGTGAGATTATCCGACACGCTTTCGAAGACCTTGATTTAGAGAAGCTTTGGTGCGGCTATTTCGACGGCAACGAGAAGTCCAAACGTGTGCAGGAAAAATGCGGATTTATTTATCATCATACTTTGAAGGATATTTATTGGAAACTATTGAACATTACTGTTACCGAACACGTTACCTGTCTCGAAAAAACGGCTTATTTAAATAAATAGCGGAAAGTAAAACAGCACGGTTTGTTTTGAAACCGTGCCGCTTTTATTGTTATATCATCATTTTCTTGATTTTTCCGAGCGCGTTCTTTTCTATTCTGCTTACCTGCGCCTGCGAGATGCCTATTTCTTCGGATACTTCGGTCTGTGTTTTTCCGTGAAAGAATCTCATTAGAATAATCTTTCTTTCTCTGTCGGCGAGGGTAAGCATAGCGTTATTTACCGCTATGTTGTCAAGCCATATTTCGTCTTTTGAATTATCGTCGCTTATCTGGTCTAAAACGTAAAGTGAATCGCCGCTGTCAGAGTATATCGGCTCATATATAGATATCGGGTCTTGAATTGCGTCGAGCGCTTTCGTTACGTTTTCTGGCGTTTCGCTGATTTCTTTAGCGATTTCTTCTACCGTGGGTTCGCGGTCTAATTCAGAAGTCAAACGCTCTTTCATACGGAGCGCCTTATAAGCAATATCGCGTAGCGAGCGCGGTACGCGTACGGCATTGTAATCGCGCAGATAGCGTCTGAGTTCCCCTATAATCATCGGAACGGCGTAGGTCGATAACTTTACGTCAAGCGAGGTATCGAAGCCGTCAATGGCTTTAATAAGCCCGATACACCCGACTTGAAATAAATCGTCAAGATTATCGCTTCTGCTCTTGAAAGACTGTATTACCGAAAGCACGAGTTTTAAATTACCGTTTATCAGTTCTTCGCGTGCAAATTTGTCTCCGTTTCTTGCTTTTTTTAAAAGCTCCGATTTTTCCTCATCGGTGAGCACTTTAAGCTTCGAGGTATTGACTCCGCATATTTCAACTTTATTTAACATAAAAACCTCCGAATCGTTACACGTTAAGTGTTCCCGTTTCGGAGGTTTTAAATACTTAATTGAATTGCATCGTTTCGCTTTCTTTTTGTTTTTTGTTCTTTTTTGAAAGCTTGAAGGTACAGAAGAATGTCGTTCCGTTCTCTTCGTTGCTTATTACGGATATTGAGCCTTCGTTATTTTCTATTATTTTCTTGGCTATCGAAAGTCCGAGCCCGTTTCCGCCTTTATCACGCGAACGTGATTCGTCGACCCTATAGAACCTGTCGAAAAGATAAGGTATCTCTTCTTTCGGGATAGGGTCGCCGGTATTGAATACGGACATTACCGCTTTGTCCTGGTCGCGTTTGAGCGAGAAAATGATTTTCCCGTTATCGTTCGAATATTTGATCGCATTATCAAGCAAAATGCTTATAAGCTGTTTTATGGATTGTTTATTGCATTTCACGTATATATCCGGCTCGATGTCTATAATGAACTCTTTTCCGCTTTCAAAGCAAACGCTTTCAAAGGGCAGGGAAGCTTCGAAAGAAGCGTCGGAAACGTTCGTATCCTTCACATCTATAACGATGCCCTCGTCGGATTTGGCGAGATAAAGCATCATATTCAGAAGCTCCGACATTCTTTCGGTTTCGTCTTTGATATATCCCAACCATTTTTGCTCGTCGGAAACAATCGAATCGCTATGAGACATTACGATATCCGTATTTGTCGAAATAACAGATATCGGTGTTTTCAATTCGTGGGAAACGTCGGAAATCAGCTGCTTTTGCTGTTTCATCGAACGTTCGATAGGTTTGATGGCTATGCTTGAAACCAGCAGGGATATACCGAAGAACGCGCCCAAACCGATTATGCCAGTGAGAATGAAAAGACTTATCAGCCTTTTTGAGTTATCGTCTTCATAGCTTTTGTCGAGTAATACGATCTTTTTTCCGAAAAGTGTGGGCTTGTAATAATAGCGCATATTATATTTTTCGAGAACGCCTTCGTTTTCCGGCATTGCGTTGACGGCGTTGATAAGCGCGGAAATATGTTTTTTCTCTTCATCGGTAAGGCTGTCAACGTCCCCGAAACCGTCGATATAATAAATACCGCTGACGTCATCTGTTTCGATAATATACGTTGAAAGATAACCGTATTTCGAGAGGCGTTTGTTTTCGGGGTCGAAAAGGTAATTGAATCTGTTGTCGCTGTCGGCAATTTCGTGCATTGCCGTTTTACATTCTTTTTCGATATCCTTCATCGCCTGGGCGTAAATAAGAACGTAGCAGGCAAGCATAACGATCGTAACGAGCACCATATTCGTTATTATGAACTTCAGCTTAAGTTTTTTTACCAACTCTTACACCTTCTGTATAGCTAAATGATAACCGATTTTTCTGACTGTTTCGATCGATACTGACGATCCGAGGAACTGAAGCTTTTTTCTTAAAAACGAAATGTAAACTTCAACGTTGTTATCCTCCGCTTCAGAAAGATATCCCCATATTTTCGTGATGATGTCTTCTTTTGAGAATATCTGTTTCGGGTTGGACATAAGAAGTTTTAATATCTCGTATTCTTTATGCCCGATGCGCATGGATCTTTCGCAGCAGGAAAGGGTATAGGTGTCGAGGTTAAGCTCGAGGTCGCCGTATTCAACCTTGTTGATTATGACCTCTCCTGTTCTTCTTGAAAGTGCTCTTACACGCGCAAGAAGTTCGTCTTTAGAGAAAGGCTTCGTAAGATAATCGTCAGCTCCGAAGTCAAGACCTTTTACCTTGTCGCTGACATCATCGCGCGCGGTAAGAAGGATAATAGGGGTATTTATTTTCTTGCTTCGCAAAGTTTTAAGAACTTCAAAGCCGTTGAATTTCGGGAGCATGATATCTAAAACTATAACGTCGTATATTCCGGTTTCGCCGTAGTTTATACCTTCTTCGCCGTCATAAACGGCGTCGCAGGTATATTTCTGCGAGCGGAATATTTCGCAGATACTTTCTGCAAGTCTTACTTCGTCTTCGACAACGAGTATATTCAAATCAATCACCACCGATACGTTTTGTTGAATTATATGTCAGCGCCCTTAAATGCTCCTTAAAAAACGGCGGGAGACCCGCCGTTTTCGTTATTTTAAGAATTAAGAGAGATCGTTTCGACGTCAAGAGCTTCTTTCTTCGCGAGCGCTTTATCGTGAAGCGTAAGAAGGAATATCGCAGTACCGACTGCGGCGAATAAAACGCTGAAAAGCAAAAGCTTAAAGAATACTGCCGACTGGTCAACTACGGGCTGACCTGCTATTTCGGTAACGTCGGCAGGGATTTTGTTGCGGAGATGAACGAGCCAGAAAGCTTTGTTGTTTAAAGCGTTAAGCGAAAAGTTGTTGGTTGCGAGATATCCGAAAACAGAGCCGATATATTGACCGATTGCAGTGAAAATAAGAGATATCGCGGCGATGATGACGTATCCGCCGACCGAGACTTTTTTGCAGAAGATTCTGTATCCGGCATATACAAAGAATGCAAGGATGAATCCCGCTACGCAGAAAATATATCTTATTTCGCCGAGTCCGTTTCCGGAAAGGGCGGGGGAAAGCCAATAGTAAAGCACGAAATAGAGGAAGACGCCTAATAAACCGCCTAACAGCGCGCCGATAAAGCCCGCGCCTACGCTGCCTTTCTGTTCGCCTTTTGATTCGGAATTGCGGCGGTCGTTTTCTTCGATGGCTGCTATTGCGCAATGTTCGCACATAATATGGTTTTCATTGCTGCGGGTAACTTTCTTCGGGAGCTTGGCACCGAATTTGTTGCCGCAAGCCGAACAGTATTCAACACCGCGGATGTCGTTTTCGGAAAGCAGTTCGACACAGCTGTCGATAAGCTTTAAAAACGTAGGTACATTGGCGGAAGAGACCACTCTCATACCGTCTTCACCGAGCGAATAATCGGTTACGAGAAATTCTTCCATACGGGAAGAAAAGCTCTCGGACATATCGTAGCGTTTTATATCGTTTTCTTCGTTTTCGGAGAATTTAAAGTTGAAATACACGACTTTTTTGCCCGCGGTTTCATATACGGTTGCAAGATAACCGCCGTATACTGCGTAAGCGTGTGTTTTGGAAGAATCTTTATCGTCGTGATAAGTGAAGCCCGATTTTTCAAGAGCGGACAACAAATTTTTGGATATCATAATACACCTCCGCGATTTGTAAACTTCATTTTATCACGCGAAATATAAAAAATGGTGAACAAAATGTTAACATTTGACTGAAATCGAGAATATTGACCTTGTAATTCTTTAGAAAAAACCGCAGGAAAACAAATTGAAAAATCAATGAAAATATTTGGGAAAATATTTATTTCTAACTATTGACAAACCGCCAAATTCTCTGTATTATCAACTTAATATATTATTTTTCGATAATATATAATCTTTTATTATGGAGTAGGGAATTGAACGAACTCGAACAAAATGTTCTGCTGCGGCTGCAGCACATTTCCGTCAAGTTTGACGATGAAGTTATTTTGAAGGACCTTAGCCTTGACATTCACGAAAAGGAGTTCGTGACTCTGTTAGGGCCTTCCGGCTGTGGCAAGACCACAACGCTTAGAATCATAGCCGGCTTTGTCAATCCTGATTCAGGAGACGTTTTATTTGAGGGCAAACGAATCAACGACGTGCCGCCTTACCACAGACAGATCAATACGATCTTCCAAAAGTATGCTTTGTTTCCGCACCTTAACGTTTACGAAAACGTTGCTTTCGGTCTTCGCGTACAGAAATTACCCGAAAAAGAGATTCACAAGACAGTCAACGAAATGCTCGAACTTGTAAACCTTAAAGGCTTTAACAAGCGTAACATCAATTCTTTGAGCGGCGGTCAGCAGCAGCGTGTTTCCATCGCAAGAGCTCTCGCCGTTAAGCCCCGCGTTCTTTTACTCGACGAGCCTCTCGGAGCGCTCGACCTTAAGCTTCGCAAAGATATGCAGAACGAGCTTAAAGGCATTCAGCAAAGATTGGGTATAACGTTTATTTACGTTACCCACGACCAGGAAGAAGCTCTTTCCATGTCCGACACCGTTGTCGTTATGGATAGCGGCGCTATTCAGCAGATCGGTACCCCGCAGGATATTTATAACGAGCCGAAAAACGCTTTCGTTGCCGACTTTATCGGTGAAAGCAATATCATCGACGGTGTTATGCTCGAAGACTATAAGGCTTCGTTTGCGGGCAAGACTTTCGAATGTCTCGACAAAGGATTCGAAAAAGACGAGAAAGTCGACGTCGTAATACGTCCCGAGGACGTTGACGTCGTTCCCGTTGAAAAAGGTATGCTTTCCGGCGAGGTAACGAGCGTTACCTTCAAAGGCGTTCATTTCGAAATCATCGTTGATATCAACGGTTTCAAATGGATGATCCAGACTACCGATTTCCAACCCGTAGGCGCGAATATAGGTCTCTATATCGAGCCCGACGCAATTCACATTATGAAGAAGAGCCGCTACTCCGGAATGTTCGGCGATTACAGCTCGTACAGCGACGAGCTTGATAAGCTTTCCGAGAATACCGAGGGCGACGATGAATAAAAAATCCACGCTGCTCCAGCGTTTTGTTGCGGCACCGTATGTGGTTTGGTCGGTATTGTTTATCGTCATACCGCTTATAATGGTAATGTACTATACCTTCACAGATGCCGATGGAGCGTTCACTTTTGAGAATATAGTACAAATGTGCGAAACCGACTATCTCGTTATTTTTGCACGTTCCGTTTGCTATGCGTTCATTGCGACCATAGTTTGCCTCGTAATCGCTTTTCCTCTCGCGTATTTTATCTCGCAGTCCGGACCCCGTATGCAGAAATTCGCGATGATGCTTACGATGCTCCCGATGTGGACCAACCTTATTATCAGAACTTATTCTCTTCGTAAGCTTATCGAAGATACCGGTGTTATCAACAACCTTTTCGGCCTTACGGATTCACCTATACATATGATATACACTCCGTTTGCCGTTATTCTCGGCATGGTGCTCAACTATCTTCCGTATATGGTACTTCCGATATATACCGTTATTTCCAAACTCGATAAGAGCGTTATCGAAGCTTCTCAGGATCTCGGGTGCAGCAGATTCAACGTTGTACGCAAGGTCATTATCCCGCTTTCCAAGAGCGGCATAGTTTCCGGAATAACGATGGTATTCGTTCCCGCGATCAGTACCTTCTATATTTCCGCAAAGCTCGGCGGCACGAACTGCCGTCTTATCGGTGAAGAGATCGAAGCGGCGTTTATGGCGAACAGCGATCAGAACTTCGGAAGCGCGATTTCCTTCGTGTTGATGATTCTTATCATGCTTTCGATCGCCGTGCTCAATAAGTTCTCCGACGATAAAGAA
>JAZUJV010000044.1:0-2710 GCA_045642945.1 Eubacteriales bacterium
TATTCAAGCGAAAGAGATAAAAGATATTCCCGCCGCCGTTCGCTTGAAGAGACGCTTGACCGCGTAAGAGCCAGATACGGCTCGAACTCTTTGCGAATCGCTTCGGCATATGCAACCGACCTTATTTAAAAATATAACGAAACCCACCGAAAGCTCGGTGGGTTTTATGATTATCCGAATAAAGCCATACAGACGGTTGCAACTACCATCATCGCAAGCTCGAGAAAAGCTTTTTTCGACAGTTTCTCTTTGAATACGATATAAGAGAAAAGTATCGAAACGATTATGCTAAGCTTATCGATTGGGACGACTACGCTGACGACGCCGTTTTGGATCGCGTAGTAGTAACACAGCCACGACGCTCCAGTGGCAAGGCCGGATAAGGCGATAAAGCCCAGTTCTTTTTTATCAAGCGTTTTCAGCTTGGTTTGTTTTCCCTTCATAAAAACGACGATCCACGCCATACAGAGAACGACTCCGGTGCGTATCGCCGTGCCGAGATTGGATTCCACGTCGCTTATGCCGATTTTTGCCAGAATCGACGTCGCCGCCGCAAAAACGGCGGAAAATACGGCGTATATCATATATTTGGAATCGGTGCGTTTTCCTTCGGATTGCTTTTTCTCTATCATCAAAAAGATGCCCGCGGCAAGGACGGCGGTACATATCAGCTTGACCGCCAGATTATTGGTCTCTCCGAAGCATATTATCGCGAGAAGGACGGTAAGAATCGTCGAAGACTTGTCTATAGGCACGACTTTATTCACGTCCCCGATAGAAAGCGCTTTGAAATAGCATATCCACGACGCTCCGGTGGCGATACCGGACAAAACCAGAAAGATTATTGATTTCGTGCCAATGGAACCAATGGTACTTGCGGACCCGACGATAAACACCATGACCCACGAGAAAAGCAAAACGATAACCGTTCTAAGCGCGGTCGCTACGTCGGAATCCGTTTTTTTGATTCCGCATTTGGCGAGAATAGACGTTATTCCGGCAAAAAACGCGGATAATATCGCCATTAAAAGCCACATAAGACGTCAGCCTTCTTTCATTATGTTTGGCGCTGTTTTGGGGAGAATAAAGGACCCTGACGCGCAGGATCCGATTATGTTATCTGTCTATGATATAAACTTCAACCGGGACGTTTCTGCGGCGGGCGTAGTTGACGGTGAAAGAAGTGCCACCGGACTTGCCGTCCCATATAGCGATTATGAAATCTGCCATATCTACTATAAGCTTGTCGCGAATAAGCGGGGCGTCCTTGCCGTAAAGCTCATAGTCGGGGTAAATAATTTTTTTCGGTATTCCTTTTTTATCCGCGTATTTTTCCGCGAGCGCGTCTATTCCCGAAGCGCCGCCGGAAATTATCATATCCGTATCGGGCGGGATATATCTGCTTATGTCCGCGTGGTTTATGTTTCGCGAGCCGATAACGGCAACCTTCATAATAATTACTCTTTTCCGGAAATTTTACGTTTTAAAGCTTTTAAACGTCTTGAAAGCTTTAGAAAAAACACAGAGCTTACGCGTTTTTTCGCGTACTTGATATAACTGTCGTTGGTAACGTCTATCCACTTTTCGTTATCGGTAAACGCCTCAACGACGCCTATTATCATATCGTCGGTAATGTATTTCTCGTTTACCGTCTGGTTGTCGCCGCGGCAGACGTAGTAATCTTTTTCGACTTTTACGATGCGGTGAAGCACGAACGCTCCGTCTTTTCTGCGGTAAAAGGGGATATCGTATTTTTTGAGTCGGCCCTCGGGCTTTTTTATTCTTACGCTGTCGATACCGTTTTTAAGCATCGGGAGCATACTCGTCCCGTGAATGGCGAAGGCGGCCTTTCCGCCTGCATCGAGCTGTTCTTTGATAATCGGATATAAGTCGGCAAAAGTAACTGTCTTATTCAACTATCAGCTTAGCCTCTTTCATTTTATCAATATACTTTTTCGTATCCGCTTCGGCGGTGGAGTGGTCTATGCCGTATTTATCGCAGACGGCGTCGACTATCGCGTCGAATCCGTCGCCGTTTTCGATAAGCTTCCAGATAAAAGCGCCGGTTTCGTTAAGCGTTATCATGCCGTTAAAGTCCAATGTTTTGCCGACGTTGACGACAACGTGACTTCCGGCAACGTCTCTTAAAATGAGACCATCGCTGATTTTCATAAAAGTCCTCCGATGAAATTCTTTATATGTGATAATTATATAATCATTTGGCGGTTTTGTCAACGAAAAATCGTTAAAGGGAAGAAAAAGGATGCGCTAAACTGTTGATTTTGTCGAAACGTTTTGATATACTGTAAAAAAATATCCGAAAGGCAAATATCAAATGAAATATATGGTAATGCTCGGCGACGGGATGGCAGACCTTCCCATTGCACAGCTTGATAAAAAAACGCCTCTTGAAGCGGCGTATAAGCCTACGATGGACAAGCTTGCTTCAAAAGGTATATTCGGCACGGTCGACACGGTTCCCGAGGGAATGGTCCCCGAAAGCGATACCGCCAATCTCGCGGTCATGGGTTACGACCCGCGCAGATATTCCAAAGGCCGCTCTCCCCTCGAAGCGGCAAGTATGGGTATCGTTATGGCAGACGACGAAACCGCCATAAGAGCCAACATAGTCGCTCTCGGCGGCGACGGGGAATACGAAGACCTTATAATGCTCGACCATTCTTCCGACGAGATACCTACAGACGAAGCG
>JAZUJV010000045.1:0-2025 GCA_045642945.1 Eubacteriales bacterium
TTTTCCGCGTACCGTGAAAATTCCTCGGTGCGCGGTCTTTCTTTTCCGAGATACGCGTCTGAATATGAGAATTCGGTGTTAACGCCCGTGTATTTCACCGACATAACGGTATACGGCTTTTTATTTTCACAAACGAATACCTCTTTGGTAATATCAAATCCGTTTTCCCAAAGATAAGCGCGCAAAACTTCCTGAGCGGACATCGGCTGTAAAATGAGCAGACATTCTTTGGCGGTCTTGCTCCTTGCGATTATATCCGCGATAAGTTCTCCGCCCATGCCGCATACTGCGGCGGCGTCGATGCCGAAATCATCTATCGAATCAAATCCGTCGGAAAGGATAAAATCCGATTCGATGTTTTGCAAGCTCGCGTTTATTCTTCCTTTTTCGAGGGGAAGGGGATTTATGTCCGACGCGATGACCTTGTCGGCGTACCCGCGTTTTTTCGCCTCTATCGCGAGAAAAGCGTGGTCGCTTCCGATATCCGCGAAAAGTTTTTTCGGCGATTCGTTTTTTAAAATTCCCAAAGCCGCTTCAAGACGGCTTCCGATGTTTTTCATATGTAACCTCTCGGTCGCGGCGTGACGCTTACGCGTCAGCCGGATATTTTGTCTTCGATGGTTTTGAATGCCTTTTTGGCTTTGCAGGAGAGATTCTGCGATTTGCAGCAGCAGTCAACGACGACCTTTGCCGCGATGCATCCCATCGCCGCGCCTATAAAAGACATCAAAAGATAAGAACAAAGTCTGTTTTCCGCGACAGTTTTTTTCATAGAAAGCATAATAATCACCTCGAGATTATTATGTAACTTCCGCTTTTATCTTATACTACCACGTTTTTCCGCCGCTTTCAACGGAAAAATAAAGCAATATAAATATATATTTTAAAAATTATACCGATTTCGGAAAAAACTGTTGACAAATGGGATTTACAAATATATAATAGACAGTGCGCTTTTACGCGAGTTTTTTCGGTTGAAGGTTGTTTAGAATGCTTGATCTCAAAAAACTTATTGACGGTTCTGTTGATTCGGTCAGCTTTTCCGCGACGATTGACGCCTGCGATCTGGCTGACGACGTTATCGAGGGAAACGTTCATGCAAGCGGCGAGATAGTCAATCATTCCGGCTTTATTACGCTTAGCGGCGTTGTGAAACCGGATTTCAAAGCGACCTGCGCAAGATGCGGAAAAGAGTTTTTATATAAAACTCCTTTCAATATCAATGCCAAGCTTACCGATAAGCTTGCAAACGAAGACGAGGATGAATTCGTCATTATCGAGGACAACCTTCTCGACGTCGAAGAACTCGTCAGAAGTGAAGCCGTTCTCGAGCTGCCGTCGCGCTTTCTGTGCAAAGAAAAATGCAAAGGTCTTTGCCCGAAATGCGGATGCGATCTTAACGTTGCTACCTGCTCCTGCGACGTAAAAGATCATGATCCCCGCTGGGATGCGCTCAAGAATTATTTTGAAGATTAAAATAATAATATGTAACTTTTAAGGAGGATCTGACGATGGCTGTACCGAAGAGAAAAGTCTCGAAAGCAAGAAGGGATAAAAGACGTTCTTCCGTTTGGAAGCTCGACCTTCCCGGAATGACCAAATGCCCGAAGTGCGGTGAATACGTTCTTTCTCACCGCGTCTGCAAGAACTGCGGAAGCTACGGTGGAAAAGTAGTTCTTCAGGTCAAGGAAAAAGAAGACTAAGCGAAATAGCGTGTTGCACCAAGGCGCAACACGCTTTTTTGTAATTTCCCGTAGGAAACGGAGGTTTATATGGTAAAAATATCTTCTGTAGCCAAGCACTCGTACGCCGAAAAGGCGGGAATAAAAAGCGGAGACTTATTGATTTCGGTCAATAAAAACGATATCTGCGACGTTCTCGACTACCGCTTTTACGTTACGGACAAAAATCTCGAAATAGCCGTAAAACGCGGCGAAGAAGTGCTTTCTTTTAAGATTAAAAAGCCGGAATACGACGATATAGGTCTTGAATTTTCGACTTATCTTATGGATGAGAAAAAACGCT
>JAZUJV010000046.1:0-2490 GCA_045642945.1 Eubacteriales bacterium
GACGCCGAAAACGATAATCAAAAGGTCATCCCGACCTACCCGATAGGCGTGAATTACGTCGATTTTTCCCCGATTTTCCCGAAAGAGATGAACGATTCTTTTAAAGAAGCGTTCAAAGATTTCGGCAAAAAAATCAAGGGCTTCGATTCCCCCTCCGCCCTCATCACCGCCGTCGAGAGCCGTACCTCGTCGCCCGTCAGAATTTTGCGCGATGACGACCGCCAGAGCAATATCAAAGGGCTCTATCCCCTCGGCGAGGGCGCGGGCTATGCCGGCGGTATTATGTCCGCCGCCATCGATGGACTGCATTCTTCCGAAATGTATGTGGCTAAGCGATGCGGCGCAGACCGAACAAAAAACGCGGAAGTTTTATAAGTTCGGTTTGAGTATAAGAAAAGTTAATATCAATAAGGTTGAAAACGGGCAAAAATGCCCGTTTTCTTCATTTATTGCGTTTTTTGTTCTTTGAACGAACCTCACCTCTCGTCGTACGATAGTACGCCTTCGGGTTCGGATTCGTCCAATCCGCAACCCCCTCGCTACGCCAACGACAAGCGGGCTAAGTGATGCGGCACTTCCTTTTCGGGAAAAGGAAGCGAAAAGCTTTTAAAGCTCGCGCTGTCGCGCCCTTCCTTTTTGAAAAAAGGAAGCGAAAAACTTTTAATTCTCGCGCTGACGCGCTCGTGTGATAAAAGTCAATAATAATGAAAACGGGCTTCGCGCTGAATGCAGAATGCTCAAAAAAAGACCGCCGAGGCGGTCTTTTTGATTTAAAACTTATTTAACTTTCGCTATCGTCGCGGTGGAAACGTATTCGGGGTCGTACCAATCCTTGTCGGGGGTAGAGGTGGGGACTTCGAAGTTTTCGAGGTCGAGACCTTTTATCTGATATTTCTGACCTGCCGAGAAGCTGCCCGCAAGCGCGAAAGCGTTTTGCGCGTTGTCGGTGGCGAAGTTCGGAAGCTCGATGTGGTTCTGGTCGTCGTACCAAAGTCCGGTAGCGCCGTCGCCGGTGCAGCCGCCGTCAGCGATAAGCTGGGGCCAGTTGTTGCCGACGTTTACGCCGTAAACGAAGCCGCCCTCGGGGATAGCGAGCACTTTGCCTTCGCCTGAAGTGCCGATGCTGACCTCGACTACTTCAAAAACGTCGGCGTAGCCTTCGACGGGCTTGAACGCGATGTGGTGCCACCAAGCGCCGGCGGCGTCGGTTTCGGTGAATATAACGCCCGCGCCTTCGGCACTGCCGTCGTTATAATGAGAAATGAAGAACGGTTTTTCTTCTTCGGTCTCGATGTCTCCGCTCTCGGATGCTTCGGATTCTTCGGAGACCTCGGATTCTTCGGCGGATTCTTCGGAAGCCTCGGAGGCTTCGGATTCTTCGGTGGATTCTTCGATAGATTCTTCGGCGGAGGTCGCTTCGGAAACTGCCTCGGAGGAGTTTTCTTCCTCACCGCATGCGACGAGAACGAGGCTCATAACGAGGGCAAGAACGAGGAATAACGCTATTTTTTTCATAGTATCTGCCTTTCTTTATGCGTTTTTTATTTTGCAGAAAAATAGGATATCATGGTATCGATGTCTTTTTCATTGTTCGCCGTGAAGGTATAGCAGCCGTAATATTTGCCTTTGACGACATAGAACTGCGTGGCGTAAAGCTTCAGTCCGGAATAGGAGTATACGTAGGAAAGTCCTTTAAATTCCTTGTTTCCGACCTTTACGTTGACGATTTCGATGCTGTCGGTGGTTATGTTGTTCTTCGCGAGCTCGTCGACCATCTCGGTTTTAAGCTTTTCGATTTCCTTGTCTATGTTGACTCTGCCGGGCTTCGAAGCGACGCAGTTGAAGTTGGCGCCCGTCGGAGCGACGGCGTAAAGGTCGTAAACTATGCCGTCTTTGACATCGAGAGCGGTGATATCGCGCTTCGTGCCGGTGGTTTCTTCGATTTTTTCGGGGGTAAAGATTTCAAATTCGCTCGGGATGTTGGCTGTTATGCCAAAAAATTCGCTGTTGTAATTCTGTCCGTCTATCGTTGCGAAGTCGAATACCTCTTCTTCTCCGCATGCGATGAGAACAAAACTCATCACGAGCGCGAGAACGAGAAATAACGCTGTTTTTTTCATAGTGTTTTCCTTTCTTTTCTTTATGTTTTTTATTTTATCGAGAATATGCTCATCATATTGTCTATATCGTTTTTATTGAACGCCGTTAAGGTATAGCATGCGTAATATCCGTCTTTCTGAACGTAGAACTGCGTGCATAAAAGCTCAACTCCGGAATATTCATAAACGTATTCAAGTCCGGAAACTTCTTTGCCCGAAATGCTGAATTCGCTTATCTCACAGCTCTTTACGGTCAGCCCCGATTCGGTAAGCATATCGACGACCTGCTGTTTTATCAAAGGAAGGAATTTTTCGATATCGCCGTCGTATTTGCTGACGATACCGTTTATGTTGTAACCCGCCGGCGTGGTGGTGTAAAGGTCGTAATAAG
>JAZUJV010000047.1:0-9938 GCA_045642945.1 Eubacteriales bacterium
TGATAACTCCCATTATAATTTCGTTTACGGCGATAACGCTATCACCGTCTGGCATTACGAAAACGACGTCCTCTCCGCCGAAGTCTATAACGGTTCGGAGATCGTCGTCTGCTGGATCGGTGCCATCGGCACTTATACCGATATAGGCGCGTATACCGGAAGCGCCGTACACCCTTGCTCCATTTATAGCCTCGGTTAGGGCTTGGCAAAATCGCGTGAACAAAAGGGCAGAGCAATAACGCTCTGCCCTTTTTCTGTCTTTCGCGGCATTAAAAGCTTTTTGGCACACCTTTTTCTCGAAAAAGGTGTGAGTTTTTGTGGGGCTTCTTCAAAAAACGGGCAACTCCGTTTTATTCCTTAACGAGCTGTTCTCTCCTCTCGTCCGCCGCCGCTCCCGTGCCGCTGCCGTTGCCCGTGCTGTCGTAGTCCTGCCCGATGCCGAGCTTTTTAATAAAATAGTTCTGCTGCCCCTTGGTGATGCCGAGAAGGTCGCAAATCCGCCTGAACTCCTTTATCCCGCTCGTGTTCTCCGCGATATAAATTATCTCGTCGTCCCTTGCTTTGTTCTTCGCCTCGGTCCTCGCGTCGGGACGCGCCATTCCGCTTTCGATTAAATCGTCAAAATACTTCTGATAATTCTTTTCGAAAACGTCGTCGGCGTCGTAGGTGAGTACCTCGGTCCTCATATCGTCGACGCTCTTTTGCTTGTATCCGTACCCCGCAAGCATAAATTCGAGCTCCGCAAGATAGTCGGCGTCGAGCCCGTAGCCGTCGATGAGGTTAAGAAGATATTTGCTCATGCGATAGCTTCTCGTCTCGCCGTCCGCGTCGCCCTCTTCTGCGTTGGACACCGCGTTTTTCGCGAGCTCCTTCGCGCTGATGCTCGGAATATAGCCCTTTTTCGGCTCGTCGGGCTTGCTTTCCGTGCTTACGTTCGTGTCGCCGCCTACGTTTACGTTGACGGTGCTCCCGCTCGAAGATGAGCTTTTCCCGCCCGAAGACGAAGAACTCTGTGCGCTCTTTTTGATCTCCGCGTCGGCGATTTTCCCCAAAACGTCGGCTTTTTTGTCCTTGATGTCGCCGAGGTCGCTTATCATCTGCCTGCCGAGCCCGTCGTTTTTGTCCGAATAATCCGAAGCAAGCGTAACCATCGTGTCCGCCTTTTTTCTTTTAAGCTCGCCCAAACGGTTGTTTAAGATGATACCCGAGTTGAGCTTCGCCTGCTCGACCTCTCCCGACGAGCCCAAACCCCTGTGCGCCAGTACGTTCATAACGTCTTTTTCCTCGCGCAAAGCGTCGTATGCGGCGTCGTTCCTGTCCTTTTTGTATTGCGCCTCCGCGTCGGAGACCTGCTTTTCATAAAGCGTCTTCGCCGATGCAAGCGCTTCCTTGTATCTTTGCGAAAGCGCGTTTTCGTCCTCCGAATAGCTGTCCAAAAGGCTTTTAAGCGCGCTCACCGTGCTACTGTATGCCATGTCTTTCACTCCTTTTTCTTTCTTTGAATTTTAAAGCGAGCCTGTCCAGCCTGAAATACCCGCTGCCCTCTGCTTTGACGGTCAGCCAGATAGGCGACGCCCTTTTTATCCTCGGCCGAAACTCTATGCGCCTTTGTCCCGCCTCCGCCGTCGTGAAGGCGTATTCGCTTTCGACGCTTCCGTCCTTTTCGTGAAAAACGAAGGTTATTTCCTCGTTCCCCGTCGTTTCAAGGTCGGCTTCAAGCGTCATCACGTCCGCTTTGCCGTAATCCGAAAGATAAAACGGCGCGAACTCTATCTCTCCGCTCTCGAATCCCGCTCCCGAATCCTCCGAAAAGCTTACGATCTTTTTCCCGATCCCGAGAAGCAAAGTCTGCCCGAAAACGAAATAAGCGCCGCAGCCGAATCCTTCGTAAACGAACCATTTTCCGCCGAGGTAATCATAAACGTACGCCTTGCCGCCGCCGATGATAAAAAGCTCCGAAAACGCCTGAAAATCAAATATCTTCGGCGTCTCGAAATATATGTTCCCGATAAGATTCGCGATGCTCTTTTCGATAGGCTTCGAAATACAGACCGCGTTCCGTTCGTTTTCCAGATTCGTCTGCTCCCATACGTTTATCCCGTCTTCACAAAGCGTAACCGGCCTCCCGCCGATTATACAGCCTTCGGTGAGGATTATGCTTCCTTTCCCGCCGTTTAGATCGTATACCGGAAACGACGAATAAATATGCCCGAGTGCGTCCGTCGTAAGCTCACACGGCGAGTAATACGCCTTGTCGTCGGTGAAAATAATCTGCTTGCCGTATTGCTGCGAGATACAGTTTATCGTTCCGCTGCCGATGACGGTATAAGCGTTTACCGGGAAATATTCCGCGTTCGCGACGCCGTCTGCGAGCTCCGAGTTAAAGCGGTAATTCGGAAACAGCGGGTTGCCCCAAAGGAACACTCTGCTGTCGGAATTTCCTCCGAAAACGAAAGCGTTCTGACAGTTCAAGATCCTCCCTCTGTTGTTCGTGCCGCAGGAATAAATTATCTCAAGATTGTTTATCCCCTCGGCGGGTATCGAAACGAAGCTGATGTGTCCGTGCAAAAGGTCTATCGTAAAACCCGTCGTTATCTCGACGCCTTCAAGCTTTATAAGGTCCACCGAAATAATGTTGTCTTCGGCAAGCTTAAAGTCGTTTGCGATGCCGTCGCAGCTGAAAAGCTGTTTTCTCTTGCGGGTAAGCAGGTTTACCTGCTCGTATGTAAACCCTTCGCCCGCCGGAGTACAGTTCATAGCCACCGTGGGAATATACCCGTCCACCGTGCTCGCCGTGTAGCCGTCGTATTTCCCATAGTAGTTCAAAGCTTTTATATAAACGTTATCCCCGAACTTAAAAAGCGTGCATTTCGCGTTCACCGCCGTCCCGACATCGACAGGCGTCGTCTCCACTCCGTCGATAAGCCGGTAAACCTTGCTCCCCGCGACGATAACGGTCTGCAAAAGCCCGCCGACCGTTCCTTTCCAGATCCCGTTTATCGTGTCGGGAAGCGTATAAAGCTCGTTGAGACAGCGCCTTTTTTCCAAAGCGCCCGCCCCGTTTATCTTAAGATCGGATATGCGCGACGCATAGACAGGATGCTTCTGGAGCGCTATCCTCTCGTCCGCCCCGCCGAAAGAGTTTATACCGACGACCCTCATCCGTAAACCTCTTCGATCCCGCCGACCGTCGCTTTTCCGAAGCGTAAAGCGGTGTTCCGCGCGTTGTCATAAAGAATTTTCATCCTGTCGGCAAACTCGTCGTCCTCGCCGAGCATCATAAGCCGCGCCAGACCGTAGGGAAGCACTGCCGCCGCCACGATGTCCGTAACGTCCACCGTGTCCGAAAGCGTGCTTATGCTTATGACCTCGTGCTCTTCTTTTCTTATCCTCGCGTCGAGGCTCGAATTTTCGGCGAGCAAAATGTTTAAAAGTCCCAAAGCCCTCTGCGAAAGGTCTCCCGCGTCGGACGGAACGCTTCCGTTTTCTTTGCGAAGCCCGCAAAGATCGAGAGCAGTATAAAAAATCTCGGTCCCCGTCATAAATTCCACTCCTTTCATAAAAAGGGGAAGGGAAAACCCCTCCCCCAAAAAACGGTTAATACGCCGTGGCGTTTCTCACGTTGACGAAACCGACATAGATATTCTGGTCGGAAAGGTCTACCGTGTGGCTGTCGGCGTAAAGCTTGAATTTCGCCGTGCCGTCGGTCTTCTTTACGTTTCTGCTGTTTACGCGGACGATATTAGTTCTGCCCTTCGACAAGGTTATCATCGCGCTTTCTCCGGCCTTACCGGAATAGTCGCCGAAAAGCTCCGAGAGATAATAAACGATCCCGCCCGCGTTGGCGGGTATCTCGACGATGATAAAAGAATCCGCGTTGCCTTTAAAACAGTCCACGGCGATGGTTTCGACGTCCGAGGTGGAAAGCACCTTGGTCATCTGGGCGGCGGCTGAATCCTCGGAGCCGACGAGATTGTTTGCGCTTACGGTTATCATATCTTTATCCTCCTTAAAATCAGAGATTGTTCGCGCCGTCGCTTACGGGACAGCATACGAGCTCGGCGGGTTTTATGACCTTCGCGCCGAAAACGAGTCTGCCGCGAACGGCTTTGTCAAAAGAATCCTCAAGTCTGTCGATGACCTGAGTTTCGAGAATCTGCTCGGCGTATGCTATCGAGGAATAAGACCCCGCGAGCATCATGGTATCGCTTCCGCTTACGGCAAGCTGGTTCGATACGAAAATATCGCATCCGAGCTCGTCGGTGAACCCGACTGCGCCCGTGCCGTTAATGCCCTCGTTTATCGAGAATTTTATCCCCGCGAGCATAAGCTTGGTTTTGATGAACGGCGGAACGACTATCCACGTTCTTCCGTCGGGCACGTTCGCCTCTTCAAGCTTCTGCTTCATCCCGGCGATAAGCGTAAGCACGTTCGAAGGCGTCGCCACCGTCGATACCATAGTGGTCCCCGCGTCGCCGTAAAGCCCGAAAACGTAGGAATCCACCTCGTTTTTAAGCATATAGCTTGCTCTCTTCGTCTGGCTGTCCTCGAGCCCGACGGAGCTGCGAAGCGCTTCAAGGTCCTTGACCTTGAAAGAAAACGCCTTGTCCTGGTCGACGTAAAGCGTCATCGCGTTGTCGTCGATGTCCTCGTAGTTGATAACGCCGATGTAATCGTAAACCGTCGGGTCGTTAAGCCCCACGAAAACTACCGAGTCGCCCTTGTTCTTGATGTCGCCGACAAAGTCGGTGTTGCAAATCTTGTCCGCAAGCAGATTGTCTTCGTTGGTGCGAAGTATCTCCGCGCTGATGATTTTTTCGATGCTGCTGTAATTAGACAACTTAAAATGCCCCCTTTTTTAATTAAAACGCCATTTCTTCATGGCTTTTACTATGTTTTTATAGTTTTTCTTTACGTCCTTGCCGCTCATCTTTTCGACCTGCTCCTTCGTAAAGCCCTCTTCGGTCGCTCCGTCGTCGCCGACGAAAGCCCCGCGCGACGCGTTTTTCTCGTTTATCGCCTTTATCTCGAATTCGTTTCTGTTCTTCTTCGCTTCATAAAGCGCGTAAGCGTGCGTGAGCGATACGCCTCCCGCGACCTCTTCCCAAACGCTGTCGGGAATGTCTTCCGCTTTCACGTCGGGGAAAGTTTCGCGGAATTTTTTGATCTCCTTCGCCGCTTCTCCGTCGCCTCTCGCGTTTTCAAGCCCTTCGACGTATTCTTCGACGCTTATACCTTCCTTCTGCGCCAAATCCTTGATTTTCGCGAAAACCTCTGCTTCGTTCATTCGTCTATTCCTCCTTCCGCTTTCAAAATAATGCTCTCTGCCGCCGATACCTCGGCGATAAGCTCGTCTTTGTCGGGAATAAGCCCGTCGGGCAGCCTTTTTAAGTATTGCGCCGTCGTGATCTTCCCGAGCCTTAAAAGGTTGTCAAGCGTGTTAAGCGACGAAATCTCGCTCCAATAGCTGCTCGCCCCGACGTCTATCTTGCAGGCGAACTCGGGTGCGTCAAACTTCGACATCCCGAATTCCTCATACCCGCTCCCGACTGGAACCAATCTCTTGTCGTCGTAATAGGCGAACATGAAATCGAGCCATATCACCCCGATATCCTCGACAAACTGATAAAGCGCACGCTTAACGTTCTCAAGCGGGACAGAAGATGCGCTCTGCAAAGCGAGGATCGCGCTCGTGTTGTTCGGCGCAACGTCGCCGAGCGCGGTGTCCGTCGCGCCCATGAATTCCTTGGTGTGCTCGATAGCCATGTTCAGAACTTCAAGCATCCCCGGCTGCATCGCCCCGGGCGTAATGACCTTCGCCACGTTCTCCACAGGCCCGTTCACCGCGATAGCCTCGCCCACTCTGTCCGACCATCCGTCCACGACGGTCGAGTCGAAAACGACCTTCGAAAAAGCCGTGTCCATCATGTGCTTCATCGCCATCGCGAAGCCCTTGTTGATGAATATCTGGTTGTCCTTAAGCCCCGTGCCTACCGCCTGCCCGTGCCAACAGTTTTTTATCGGCATCCAGTTGTAAAAAGCGATAGGGTAGAATTTAAGTCCCGTGTCGGTGTCGCCCTTAACTACCGCGTCCTTCACCGACTTTCTGAAATAAACTCTCCCATCCTGCTTCCAAAGCTTTATAAGCGAGATACATTTCGTGTTTTCCAATTCGTGTCTGCCCATGTCTCCCGCCTGCTTGTCTCTTTCGCTGTCGGGCTTGATTTTCGCTATATCCTCCTTCGGAATACCGTTTCTCGCCGCCTGTGCGCGAAGATCCTCCACGGTCTCGCGCTGCGCTATAAGAATATACGGCTGTTTCTGAACGTTTTTCGAGTTCGGGTCCCCGAAAAACACGTTCGTTCCGTCGATAAGCGTGCTGACGAAATCTCCCTTGAACTTCTGTCCCGTCCTTACGCTCTCGTCCCAGTAGGTATAGCATACTGCGTCTCCGCTGACGGCAGCGTCGGTAAGCGATGAGGCGATAAGATCGTTCATCTTGCTCTTTTCCCATCGCGCGTCGGCGATGCGGTTAAGCTTTTCAGAGGCTTTTGCCGCCTCTTCCTCGCTTATCCCGAAATCACTGCCGCACGGAGACGAAAAAGTATAGCGCATCTTTAAAGGCGTCTGCATAATGCTGCTCGTAAAATAATTTATGATGCGCTTAAAGATATTGAACACGGGCGTCGGAAGACCTCCGGAGCTTATCCCGTCCCATTGGTCGCCTCTGAAAAACCTTTCGTTCGTGTTCACTTTGTCATAAAGGTCGATCGAGCAGTTATACTCTTTTCCTTTTTCGTATAACTCCCATTCCTCGGTGTAAGGAGTTTTTTTCTTTTCCATAAAACTTCCTTTCTCGTTAATATCCGATAAATTCCTTAAAATCTCCGTCGTCCTCCTCTTTAAAATCCGCGAAGGTAAAGATTCTGTTCGCCGAGCGCTTTTTAAGGATTTTCGGCTGCCTCGACATAACGGCATAGCGCAAAGCCTCCGGCGCGTGGGTGATTTCGTGCGGCTCGCCCGCCGCGTCCTCGCGTATTTTCTCGTCGAAGCGTAAAAGCGGCAAACATCTTATAAGGTTTTTACATTCTTTTAAGATCCTTATCCTCGGCGGCAATCCCGTCTCTTTTCCCGCCGCGAGATATTCGCGTAAAACTCTCCAGCCCGCTATTCTCGCGTCGTTCGCCTTTATCATCCCCTTAAGCCCGCTTTCCGTCATGATATCGAAACCGCTTTTCCCGCTGTCCTGCCGCCTGTTCCAAAGGTCGGGCGAACAAACGGTATATCTTATCTTCTCACTTTCCCCCGTCATACTCACGATTTTTCTTGCCGCTTCCGAAAGTATCAGATCCTTTTCGTAAAGCTCGCGGTAAACGGTTATCCTCCCGCTGTCACCTACGCTGCACCAAAGACAACAGGTCATATCCAGCCCGTAATCCAAAGCTCTGAACTTAAAAGCTTCGCTTTTTTCGTCGAACTCGCTTATAATATGCCTTCCCGCGTCGAACTCGGGGAAAAACGCCCCCTCAAAAGAATCCCAATCGCCAAAGAGCATTGCGTTCCTTCGCCCTTCCGGTAAATTCAAAAGCGTGTTCACGTATTCGGGGTCCCGCTTCATAAGATATTTGTTGTCGAACACGAGTGATTTGATAAAAAGATAATCCTCCGGCTTCTCGCTCCCGCGGTATATCCTGTCGATAAACAATCTCTTTACCCACTCGTGCCCGACTCCGCCCGGGTTGCAGGTAAAATACATCCTCGGCGAAAAATCGTCCTTCATCCTTCCGCTGGCGCGGTTGCTCTCGGTCAACGCGGTGAATTGGAACTCTGTAAAATGTGTGGCTTCCTCTAATCCTATGACCTCGTATGCCTGCCCTTGGAACTGCGTAACGTCGCTTTCGCTGTCGCAATATCCGAGCTTTATCCGCGCCCCGTTTCTGAATCTGAACTCTTTCTCGCCGGCGATATAATCCGCCGCACCCGAAAGTAATTCCTGCATCGGCAAAAGGTGGTTTTCGCGTAATTCGGGAAGCGTACGCCTTAAAAGAAGGATTTGTATCCCGTCGTATTTGAGCGCGAGCAATATCAGCTTCATCCTCATCGCCCAGCTTTTCCCGCCGCCCCTTGCTCCGCCGTAGGCGGTGTATTTCGCCTTCGACTCGAAAAACTCCTTCTGCTTTTCGTTCGGCTGAATGATAATTTCCCTCATTCCGCCCATTCCTCCGCTTTCCCGTTGAAAATAATGGCAGTCTCTTTTGCGCTTTCCTTCTCGTCGCCTTGCTTATCCTTATAACCGTGGTTGTTTTTAAGGTCAAAGGATAAAACCGCCGCGGGTATTTTTCCGCCGAACGCGAGCTGCTTCTTGATTTTCGCTATACGGTTGCGCGCCACCGACAGCAAATCTCCGAACTTTTCGTCGTCCATAAGAAACAAAAGCTCCTCCCGCGTCGTCCCGAGAAAGTCCGCAAGCGATTCTATGTCCGCGACCTCGCCGACGCTTTCGAGATATTCGCCGAAATATTTGTCAAGCTTTGCTTTAAGCTCCCGCCTGCTTTTGAAAAGCGCTTTCAAGTTTGCCGCCCCCTTTCTCCGATGCTGTCGTCATTATACAGCCCTTTTTCTTTCGCTTCATCCTCAATATTTTTGATGAAAATATAAATAAAAAAGCAGCACCTTTTCAGGTGCTGCCGTGAGAATTCTATAAGATTTTACGCCGTGATTATCTCCGCGATGATTTCGTTCGAAACGCGAAAACCCTTGTCGTTCAATATAAAAACGCCGTTTTCGACTTTGCCGAAACCGAGCTTTGCGATATTTTCCGCTTTTAAAAGTCTGTCGCCGTCAAGATGAACGCCGCTGCTCGTCCGAAGCGAAAGCATTATCCTTTCTTCCTCTTTCTCTTCAAGCGTCAGCTCGTTTACGTCTTCAAAATCCGTCGGAGCAAAAAGCGAGATTTTGCTTTTTTCTATGTATTCGTCGAGCGCGCAGGTATTCGAAAACCGCTTGTTTCGGTAATACGAATGCGCCGCCGCCCCGAATCCGAAATATTCTCTCCCACTCCAATATCCGCCGTTGTGAATCGAAAATTTTCCGTCCTTCGCGAACGAAGAAACCTCATAGTGCGAAAAACCGTTTTCGCGCATCACGCGGCAAAGCGTATCGTACTGCGCTTCCTCCTCGTCCTCGCTCGGAAACTTCAAAAGCTCTTTCTCTTCAAAAAGCCTCGTCCCTTCCTCAAGCTGAAGCGAGTATGCGGAAATATGGTTTACCCCGAGCCCGATGATTCTTTTTAAATTCTCCTCAAAAGAAATTTCACTCGGGTAGGGAAGCGCGAACATCACGTCGGCGCTTATGTTTGTAAATCCCGCTTTTCGCGCGTCGGAAATACATTTTTCCGCGTCCGAAAAATCGTGTATCCGCCCGAGATTTTTCAAAACCCCGTCGTCCGCCGACTGAACTCCGACCGAAAGCCGGTTAGCCCCCGCGTCAAGAAGGCGCGAAAGGGAAGTGAAGTCCACCGTTTTCGGATTGACCTCGACGGTGAACTCGACGTCGCCGCCAAGCGAAAACTTGTCTTTTATCTTTCTTATAAGCGCTTCGAGCCGCTCGGTCTTTAACATCGGCGGCGTCCCGCCTCCGATATAAACGCTTTTTATATTTTTCTCTTCGAAAAAGTCAAGCTGCCTGCAAATCGCCTCGAAATACTCCTGCTTTTTGCCGTCCGCGACGTTTTCATAAGAGCAAAACGCGCAATATTTACATTTCTTCGCGCAGAACGGAATGTGAAAATACAGCGATATCTCCTTATTCATCGTCGTATTTAAGCACCGCCATAAACGCTTCCTGCGGCACTTCGACCGTGCCGAGCGTGCGCATCCTCTTTTTGCCTTCCTTCTGTTTTTCAAGAAGCTTTTTCTTTCTCGTTATGTCGCCGCCGT
>JAZUJV010000048.1:0-2836 GCA_045642945.1 Eubacteriales bacterium
GCTTTTCGGCGATGGCGAGATAGGAATAGTAAGCGCCCAATGACGTATAGTGGTGGTCGGTCTTATAGACGACGTATTCGCCGCTTTGGTGTTTTTCTTTTAAAGTCGGCAGAATATTTATGAAATTCGCTTTTTCGGAAAGCGTCTCTTCGCAAAGCTTATAAAAGCCATCGCCGTAGGGGAGCTTATATCCGAAATCGTCTTCGCAGACGTCTACCGTGCGCGGAGGGATAAAGGTCAGCACGGGGATATCGAGCTTTTCGGCAAGGGAATTTACATTTTGCAGGCTTGCTTTAACGGTATTTTCGTAATACCAGTCGCTGTCCGCCGCTTTTTTTAATTTTGAGCCGTAGGCGTCGAAGCTTCGGACGGCGAGCTGATCTTTTTCATAGAGCACGCCGTTGTTCTCACCCTTTAAAAGTCCGAGCTCGAAAGAAGATTTTATCTTTAAAAAGCTGTCGCGGCAGGGGAAACCGTCGGCGAAATATTCGTTCGTTTCGGCGGCGAAATCGCCCGAGAAGAGATTTTCGGCGGTAAGCGTCGGCTTCGGCGCGAGAGCGCGGTTTTCGGTCTCGGAAAAGGTCTTATCCGGCAAAAAGAGGAAAAGCAGCGCGAAAACGGCGATAAATCCGCAGAAAAGGGTTATCGTTAAAATATCCGAAATTTTTTTCATCTTCCCCGCCCCCCTTAAAAGATATAGTAAAGAAACGGCGAAAAGGTGTTATCCACCATATACGCGGTACAGACGGCGAAAAGCAAAAGCGTTATTATCGGCTCGGCGATAAAGCAGAGCTTTTTATCTTTGATTTTTTCGTAAAGCTTTTTGGGTAATGGCGTCGAGCCGAGGACACAGATAATCAAAAACGGGATATTTCTTAAAAAGTCGTAGGTAACGGCTTTATCGGTGAAGCGGGAGTTTATAAAGAAGAGCTGTTTGAGCGTATCCGTTATAAACGACAGGTCGCTCCCGAAGAATATCACCCAGCCGAACGCGACGACGATAATTAAATAAACGCGGGAAAGGACTTTTGATTTTTCGAGCAGTTTTAATAGGAACGATTTTTCGATTATCAGGAACACGAGGAAATAGGCGCCCCAAATCAGAAAATTCCAGTTCGCGCCGTGCCAGAAGCCCGTTAAGAGCCAGACCGCCGCGAGATTGAGATAGGTACGCGCTTTCCCTTTTCGGCTGCCGCCCAAGGGGAAATAGACGTATTCGCGGAACCAAGTCGAGAGCGTGATATGCCAGCGGCGCCAGAATTCGGTAACGCTTCTTGAAATATAGGGATAATTGAAATTCTCGGGAAAATCGAAGCCGAACATCCTTCCGAGCCCTATCGCCATATCGGAATAGCCCGAAAAGTCGAAATATATATGGAACGAATAGAAAAACGCGGTAAGGAGCGCGCCAAGAAACGTCGGCGAGAACTCGGAATTCGTTATAAGTCTTTCCGCCAGCGCCGCCGCGGCGTCGCCGAGGATAAGCTTTTTCGAAAGTCCCACGACGAATCTTTTTGCGCCGAGAGCGAATTTCGACAGCGTTTCCTTTCTGCTCACAAGCTGGTCGCAGACGTCTTTATATCTGACTATCGGGCCGGCGATAAGCTGGGGGAAAAGCGTAACGTAAGCGCCGAAGGGAATTATTTTGCGCGCAAGAGTGACTTCGCCGCGATAAAGATCTATCGAATAGGACATTATCTGAAAGGTATAGAACGATATCCCGACGGGGAGCGTCAGCCCTTCGATGCCTTTACTTCCGAAAAGCGAGGCGAAGAAGTTGAAATATTTGAAAAACAGCAGAAACGAGAGGTTTATTATAAGCGATATCGCGAGGAAAATTTTGGCTTTACGCTTCTCTTCGCGGTATTTTTCGATAAAAAAGCCGAAAACGTAGGCGGAGATTATCGAAACGAGCATCAAAGCTATGAATTTCGGCTCGCCCCAGCCGTAAAAGGCGAGCGACACGGCGAAAAGGACGGCGTTACGCCATTTAAGCGGCGAGATATAATAGACAAAAAGCGTCGCGGCGAGATAGACGAAGATAAAAACGAGCGACGAAAATACCAAAAGCCACCACCCTTTCCCGAAAAACACGCTTATTTCTGTTTTCGATAATAACATAACCGCGGGCAAAAAACAACAGGAAAGATAAAATTTAAAATTTAACGAATTTTTGCTTTTATATGCGCCGTTGCTTATTGACACGCGGGCGTTAATATATTAAAATATAAGGTAAGAATAACGTGGGGAGGTATGCCCTTTTGAAAATCAAAAAACTGATTTCGGTTTCGCTCGCTTTCTTATTCGTTTTCGCGCTCGCCTCCTGCGGTGAAGCGGAAACAAAGGATTTCGACCTATTCGAAGCCGCCGAGAAAATCATCGCCGACAACAACATAATTTCCGGCGGGAGCAGATATTCGACGACCGACGCCTACCCCGCGCTCGACGACGACCTTATCCGCGCCTATTTCGGCGACGCGGCGGACATACCCGATTTTTCGAAGATCGAAAGCTATGAGGTCTATATCGACGAGACCAAGCCGACGACTCCCTGTGAATTCGGCATCTTTAAGCTTTCGGACGAGACCTACGGCGACACGCTTATCGAATATTTCAAGGCGCGCATAACCGAAAAGCTCGCCAACGCGAAAATGTACCCCTCCGTTCAGACCGAGGGGCTTAAAACCGCGAAGTTCACCGTATGCGGCAGATACGTCTGGTATTGCGCCGTCAAGGGCGGGAACGAAAATATCGACGGGTATTTGAAGGGTTTGACGCAGGGATAAGAAGAGATAAGTTCGCTGACGCGAACGAGATGAGAGATAATCGGCGCTTC
>JAZUJV010000049.1:0-7074 GCA_045642945.1 Eubacteriales bacterium
GTCGGGTATCAACGTGCCGAACGCGAATACTCTTATTATTGAAGACGCCGACAGAATGGGGCTCGCCCAGCTTCACCAGATAAGAGGCAGGGTAGGACGCTCGACAAGAAAAGCTTACGCTTATCTGACATACCGAAGCGGCAGCGTTATCAATGAAATTGCCGAGAAACGCCTTGAAGCCATAAAGCAGTTCACCGAATTCGGCTCGGGGTTCAAGATAGCTATGAGAGACCTTGAGCTTCGCGGCGCGGGAAACCTTCTCGGCGCGGAGCAGAGCGGTCATCTTGAGGCGATAGGATACGATTTATACATAAAAATACTCGAAGACGCGATAAACGCCGAAAAGGGAATAGAGCCGAAGGCGGAAAAGAACTGTACCGTGGATATAAGAGAAAACGCTTTTATACCCGAGGATTATATTTCTTCTCTCGCGCTTCGTATAGACGTTTATAAAAAGATCGCCGCCGTTACGAACGACGACGAGAGAGACGACCTTTACGACGAGCTTAACGACAGATTCGGAGATATACCCGCTTCGGTCGATAACCTTATTCGTATATCTGAACTTCGAAATACCGCTATGAATCTCGATTTTACTTCCATTGAGCAAAACGAGAGACTTATCAGCTTTTACAGCCCGTTCATCACGATAGACCTGTGCGCTCCGCTGGCGCTCGATCCGGATTTCAAAGGCTCTATTATGATAGTCGCGGCAGGGAAACCGCACGTTTCTTACAGGCTTAAAGACGGCGAAAAACCGCTTGACGCCGCGGAAAAGCTTATTGCCGGATATGCAAAATTAAATGTTGGCAAATAAGTATAGACAAATCGAAACGTTGGTAGTATAATCAAATGATATAAAGACCGAAAGGAAATCGAAAGATGAAAGTTTATAGCAAGATACTTTGCATTGTTATTACCGTATTTATGCTTGTTTCGCTTGTTGCGTGCTCCGAAAATAAGAGCGGCGAATACGTGCTTAAATACGAAGATCTGACAATTGATGAAAGTGAATTTTCTTATATCTTATCGTACGTTAAGAGCAATATGGTCTATTCGTACCAAAGCCAGCTTTATCAGTACACCGGCCAGCTTTATGAGGAAGCGGATATACTTGCTATGCCCATCGACGGCGAAAAAACCGTTTCCGATTACGTCGTTGAATACGCTACCGAGATATGCCAGCAGATGCTCGTTATCGAAAAGCTTTGCAAGGACGCGAATATCGAGATTACCGACGAGAGCGAAATCGAAGAAATCAGCAGCTTTATGGCAGATATGGAATACGTTTTCGGCGGAGAAGACCTTTTTGATATCGAACTTTTCAAAAGAGGCTTTTCGAGAAGCGGCATAGAACGTTTCAGAAAATTCAGCAACCTTTATTCGCTTTTCTATGATTACAGATACGGCGACGAAGGAAGTGCAAAAGTTTCTTCCGAAACCGTAAACGATTATTTCGTTAAAAACTATTACAAATATGACGGCGCGTTGTTCTCATATAAGAATGAAGATTCTTCCGCCATCGTGTTCGAATATGACGACGAAACGGTAAAACAGTATTTTTCCGAGAATTACGTAAAGATCGACCACGTTTTGTATATGACGGTCGACGCGAGCGGAAAAGAGCTTGACGCCGAAACTGTCGCAGCAAAAGAAAAGAGCGCTAACGACGCCTATGAAGCTATTCAAAGCGGCGAAAAGACTATCGAAGATTTTGCTTCGGAAAACGACGATTCCGGCAGCGAATATATCTTCACGAAAGGCCGTATGGTAGAAGAATTCGAAAACGCGGCGTTTGAAATGGAAGTCGGCGAAACGAGAGTTGTCAAGACCCAGTACGGATATCACCTTATGTTCAAAAAAGAGCTTACCGACGAAGATCTGAACGGCAATACTTCCGAAGACGGTACGGTAAGCGGCGGTTACAAAACCGAAGTTATCGAAGCGCTTTCCGCCGAAACGATCCATGAAGAAGCTTTGGGAATGCTCGCGAAATTCGAAAATGGCGAGCTTACCGATTTTCCCGAAACGATAGACGGAAAAAATTATTACTACTACAACGCCGCCGCATATATAGATAAGAATGAAAGCGGTTATTCATCGCTTATATCCGTTATAGAATCGCTTGAAGAAGGCAAGGTAGGAGAAAAGAATCTTTCCGGCGAAGGATGTTATCTTATAAGAAGACTTCCTTTCACCGCGAAGGAGATATCTGCCGACGTTTACGATACCATCGAATCCGATATGGCGCAGCAGTCCTACGCCGAATACGTTCAGTCGTTCTACGACAGCGTTGAGATAAATAAAGACGCTATCGCGAAATTCGACGTAAGCACCATTCCGCTTCTTGATGATGAGCTTTATGTATAAACCGTAACGGTTTGATCAAATAGGCAAAAAAGAATTACCGAGAAAAGCAATTATGCTTATCTCGGTAATTTTGTTTTTGAATTATTATTTACGCGCTCGGTCAGTCTTCGATAAATATGAAGCCTTGGTCTTCTTCCTCGTCCGAAACCGGCGTCTGAGCATTGTCGTCGGTATTGTCGATCATAACGAGTTCGGGATATTCTTCTTCGTCCTTGGACGCTTCGTGAGCAGTCTCTTCGGCAATAAATTCGAAGCTTTGTGCATCGCCTTTTGACGCGGACTCGTAGTCGGCGTTATCAATGATGTTTGTAATAATTACATCACTGTCGGCATCGGGGATTCCGAAGGATTCCAAAATCTCGGGTCTGTCATATTCGTCAGAAGAATTACGGATGATAAAAGGCGTTTCATCTTTGATTATCGGAGTTATCGACTCTATATCCGGATCCTTTTTGAACATAATGGAAAGGTCGCTGTCGGATTGTTCTTTGGGTTTGACGATTTCCTCGGCGGCAGAATCGTTTTTGATTTCGATTTTATCGTCGGTTTGAGGTTTGCTGTTTTTCTCGTAAGAATAGGGAAGCCCTTTTTCAGAAAGCATTTTGCCGAGTTCGGATATCTTTTCGGAATGCGCTTCCGAGAGTATCTTTCTTATCTCCTCGGGCATATATTCGTCTTCGATAGGTTCTATGGGACGGTTTTTGACGGAATCGGTCTCTTTACTGAACGTTATTGTTTTATCCGATGCCTCGGGAGCAGTTTCGGCGGGGATATCTTTAGGAATATCTTTTATTATCCCGACGGGCTCTACGGGCGGTCTCTCGGTTTTGGCTTCGGCTTTTTTACTTATGGCAACTTCTTTTAACGCTTCGAAGAAATCGTCCTTAGGCGCTTCCTTTTTTCTTCTCGCGCTGCTTTCGGCTTTTATATCGGAAATCTCTGAAGCGACGCTTTCATTCTTTTCTTCTTTGACTTGAGAAGGGAACTGACCGAACGCACGTAAGACGTCATCACTCGAAAAAGGATTGTTCTTGCCTTTCTTTTGCTCTGTAACGACCTGACGGGAATCTCTCATATAATCGTCTATCAGGCTTTTAAGTTCGGTAATCGGCATCATGATATCCGATTGCTTCCAGGATATCGCTGGCTCGCCTTCTTCGATATTCTTTCTTAATGCCTGCGCGGGAGAATGCTTCATCTTTGAAATCACGATATCGCTGTTTTCGAGCGTAACGCTGATTGTTGCGTTGCCGTCTTTTCCCAATAGCTTGGCGGAAGAAACGTTTGTCCAGTCTACCGTAATGCCTTGTCCTATGTTCATTAAATCGGTAAAACCGCGTTTTTCGAGTATCAAAGCTTCACTTGGCTTGGATTGCGCGATCAGAAGCCTTATGAACAATGCGGCGAAAACGGCAAGCGCTATGCCGCCGATAAGATAAAACGGTGTTTTCGTTTTAATATCGGGTGAAATAAAAGGTATTAAAGCTACGACAAGGGAAGCGATGATAAGAACCAAATAGATGAAACCTTCGATAAGAAAGTTTTTACTTCGCTTTCTGATAATAATTCTTTCGTCTTTCATCACTTGTTTCCTCCGTTTTTAAGTTTCTTCCTGATCATAGAATAAAGGAAAAGTATGACCAGAATCGTAATTATTGAGCAAAGTATTATAAAGCCGACGTTATTCGAAACTTCGTATTTCGTGGTTTCGAAGTTCGTTGCGTTATCGTAAACGATGAACGAATCTATAAGCTTTCCCCGACCGTTTGCGTTCGTATCGTATACGTTCAGCGTATACGTGTTATCGGTTCTTTGCGAAACGTTATCATACACCATATCGTTGGAATCGTAATCTATTTCAACATCGGAAAAGCAAAGCCTTACGAAAGAATATCTTCCGCCTTTCGGAGAGGATGTAAACACTCTGTTGACTATCTGATGTTCTTTGCCGTCCGGACCGATAAGCGAATATTCGAGAATATCATCCTTTATGCCTGCGGTGAGTTTGTTTACATTATATTTAACGCCGAGTTCGAGTATTCCGTAATCCGTGGCGTGATCGACGTCGAACAACTGAATGCTTCCTATATACGTTCCGTCTTCATCGGCGTTCATATACTCTTTTGTATAGAGGTGGCGCATTGCGACCGTGTCGGTATCCACACCGGACATAATCGCGGTATCTTTCATATAATTGCTCGTCAGAATTTTACTGTCGCGGTTGACGGCGAGCATAAAGAGTAAAACGGCGTATATAAGAAACGAGATACCGTATAAAGCGCATTTGAAGATGCTTTTGACGACACGGTAGATTTTCGATTCATGTTCGTCGTGGTCTTCGGGAAAATAAAAGCCTTGATAATCCATAAAATCTCTCTCTTGAAAAATTATTATGACGTTTTTCCACAATGCAAAAGTGGGATATGTGGATAAACCGCCGTGATTTTATGTTGAAATAACACGATTGAATATGGTTTTCCACACAAAATTGAGTTTTCCACATACGGAGCGTGCAAATATTTATGTAAACCGATCAGTGATTGAAGTACTTTCTGTCGAGACTTCTGAGCTGTACTGCGAGAGAAATATGCTCCGGTTTTATGATCTCGCTTTGATCAAAGTCGGCTATTGTTCTTGATACTTTCAATATCCTGTCGTAGCCTCTTGCGGAGAGTCCGAGCTTATCGTAAGCACGTTTGAGAACGCGTCTGCCTTCGTCGTTGAAGACGCAGAATTTTCTTATGTGCTTGGGCTGCATTCTTGCGTTGCAGGTGAGAGGGCTGCCGTCGGAAAGCCTTTCGTTTTTGAAACGCTGCATAGCAAAATCACGCGCTTTGCATACTCTTTCGCGTATGCTGAGGCTTGATTCGGCGACCGTGTTGGTATCGAGCTCCGAAAAATCCAAAGCGTTGACTTCGACCTGAATATCTATTCTGTCGAGAATAGGGCCGGAAATCTGCGCTAAATACTTTTGCCGCTGCTGCGGAGTACATTGACATTGTTTCGTCGGATGGCCGTAATAACCGCATTGACACGGGTTCATGGCCGCGATAAGCATAAACGAGCACGGATATTCTACCGAAGCGTTTACTCTCGATATCGTAACCTTGCCTTCCTCAAGCGGCTGGCGCAAGACTTCGCAGCTGTGTTTATCAAATTCGGGGAATTCGTCAAGGAACAAAACGCCGTGGTTTGCGAGCGATATTTCGCCGGGACGCGGATTTGCTCCTCCGCCTATAAGCGCGGCGGCGGAAAGGGAATGGTGCGGCGCACGGAAGGGTCTGTGGTCATATAGCGGAGTAAGTTCTGACGTTAAGCCCGCTATTGAATATATTTTTGAGGTTTCTATTGATTCCTCAAGCGTTATCGGAGGAAGAATATAAGGAACGCGCGAAGCGAGCATACTCTTTCCGGTCCCGGGAGGGCCTATAAGCATTATGTTGTGTTCGCCTGCCGCGGCGATTTCCAAAGCTTTCTTTGCGATTTCCTGACCTTTAACGTCCGAAAAGTCCAATCTTACTTCCTGATTGCAGTCCAGAAAATCTCTGGTATCGAATAAAACGGGTCTTAATCTGTTTGCACGGGACATAAAGTGGTTCAATACCTGTATTACGCTCGCTACAGGGTAAACGGTTATTCCGACGGCTGCCGAAGCCTCGGCGGCGTTTTCGGCGGGAACGAATATATATTTGAAGCCCGCGTCTCTTGCCGCGACTGCCATCGGGAGAACGCCGTTGACGGGGCGAAGTTCACCGGAGAGCGAAAGCTCGCCGATAAAACAGCATTCCGATAAATCGAGTTTGTAAAAGCTCGGCATATCGAGCATGGCGAGAAGTATCGGAAGGTCGTATACCGTTCCTTCTTTTCTTATATCGGCGGGAGCGAGGTTTACGGTAACATTGCCTTTTTTAAGAGGGAAGTTAATGGCGCGTGCCGCTGAACGTACTCTCCCTTGGGATTCTTTAATGGCGGCGTCGGGAAGTCCTATGATGTTGAAACGCTGTTCCGCGTTCGGAACGTTGGTCGCTTCGACGGTAACGATAAGCCCGTCTATGCCGCGTATTGCGGCGGAATATACCGTTGTGATCGACATTGGATAACGCCTCCGTAGTTTTATTCAATATATTCTATCACAATTGAATTTGTATTTCAACAATATTATACAATAAATTACATTAACAACGACTGATTTTTTACAAAAACAAAATTAAATCGTCATAAAATTAAAAATTTAAATTTTTCTATTTACATTCGCATAAAAAAGTGTTATAGTCAATCCGTATGAATATAAAACAAACAGGAGGCACATTTTCAATGTCGACAAGAAAAAAATTGTCAATGGACGGCAATACTGCGGCAGCGCACGTATCTTATGCGTTTACCGAAGTTGCCGGAATTTACCCCATCACTCCTTCTTCCCCTATGGCGGAAGTTACGGACCAGTGGTCTGCCGAAGGCAGAAAGAACATATTCGGACAAACCGTTAAGGTTGTAGAAATGCAGTCCGAAGGCGGCGCTTCCGGTACCGTTCACGGTTCTCTTTCCGCAGGCGCTCTCACCACGACTTATACTGCTTCTCAGGGTCTTCTTCTTATGATCCCGAATATGTATAAGATCGCCGGCGAACTTCTCCCCGGTGTTATCCACGTATCTGGCCGCTGCGTAGCTTCTCACGCACTTAACATTTTTGGCGACCATTCCGAC